>CAYNHC010000198.1:0-6532 GCA_964396705.1 uncultured Paludibacter sp. | reverse complement strand
TGCAAGAAGTTCCACAATAGCTGTAACCTTTTTACCATTCATTGCAGCACATATAAGTGCTTTAATCACCTTTGAGTTTTTGGCCAACCGATAAATGCTTATTTTTATTGCTCTCACATCGGGGTCAATAGCAGCTTCGCGTAAAAGATGAATAAAATTATCGAAGTTGTGATAGGGGTAATGAAGGTATTGATCCTTTTCCCTAATCAGACGAATCAGACTTATAGCATTGTCAAACGCCGGTACGTGTAATGGTGGCTGAGGTGTATATTTTAAATCGGGACGGTTTAAATTGGGGAACGAAATAAAATCTTTCAGATTGTGGTATCTGCTACCACCTACATGAGCATCACGTTTATCAATTTTCAACAATTTCTGAATGAATTTTAGCAGCCCGCTTGGTATGCTCTTGTCATATACAAACCGAACAGGTACGCCGGTTTTTCTACTTTTTACAGCTTTCGATACTTTTTCGAGTGTACTGTAATAAGCTGAATTGTCGAAATCCATTTCTGAATCACGGGTAAACTTAATAGTGTACGCACTAAACTGATCGTAGTTAAGAGGTGTAAATATTTTTGGAAGACAATATCTTATAATGTCATCAATGAAAATGACACACTTTTTATCACCATCAGGAGGCAATATTATAAATCGACTGATTTCAGAAGTTGGAATCTGAATTAAAGCATATTCTTTCTTTTTCTTTCTCGAGGTGTCGAGAGACGATGTGATTTTGATTGCAAGAAAAATTCTTTTATCGTTAAGAATGGGCTCTTCTTCCATCCGGGAAACTAATATAGGGAACAAAGAGTTTTTTAGTTCTTCTTTGTAAAAATTTTCAACAAACTCGGCCTGGATATCAGTTAATTGAGTTTCGTCAACAAAACAGATGTTCTCAGATTTTAGTTCCTCAATTATGTCATTGAATATTTTATCTAAAATAATTGTGTACTGCTCATTAAGTTTTAAAACACTTTTTAAAACTGATTTTGAATCTGGTTTTACATCTTTTAAAGAATCTTCAATTTCAATCATTCTGCGCAGTGTTGCAACGCGAACACGGAAAAATTCGTCCAGATTACTTGAATAAATGGCTACAAATTTAAGCCGTTCTATCAGAGGGTTGGTTTTGTTTGATGCTTCATCCAAAATTCGTCGGTTGAAATACATCCAGCTAATATCTCTGTTAATCGACCTTTTATTCCTTACCATTCTTTTCATCAATCCAATAATGTTTTTATGTTGAATATTTTACAAAATTAAAGCAATGTAGTTACAATGAAGTTACATAGATATGAATAAAATAGCAATAGAGCCATTCTACCCTTATATTTCGACTTATTCATTTATAGAAAAAGCCGAAATTAGTTTTTAATAATTTATTCTCTAAATAGAAGCAAACATACCGATTGCTTCCTGATTTGTTTCTGTAAGCGCACTCAAATAACTAACTTCAGCCGATTGAATCCAGATTTGAAAATCGTTGGTGTATGTATGTTTTGGTATGTAATTTTGTAAAATGGATAGATTGAAGTTTTCTGTTTTGACCCCAATTCCCGATTGAATAGCATCAATAGCATTGCATTCTTGTTCAATATGTGTTGGAACCATTAATACCGGTTTATGCAGAAACATAGCTTCGCACACCGACTCGAACCCCGATGTTGTAGCATACGCTTTTGCTCCGGCCATATATTTCAAAAACAGCACATCGCTTAAGGAGTGCATGGTTAGATTTGGGTTTATTTTTGTTTCAATGTTTGCCGATTTATTATCCCAGAAAAAATGCAATTCTTCATTAGGATTTTTTTTGCTCCAATCCGAAACATTTTTCATATAACCATCATTCAAAATATAACCATGGATATAATCGCCCTTGTGCGATTTCATGTTTAATACTTCTTGCCTTAAAAGTGGCGGTACTATGCTGATACCGTCATGCTGATCAGTTTCTTCGTCCCTGAACGAAAGCGCCAGTACCTTTGTGGCATTCAATTTTGTGAGTTGTGAGTAAAAATTCAGTAGTTGAAACTGAAATTTTTTAGTGCCGGTATAAGTGAAATTAGAAGTGAGAAAATAATACTGATGCGCTAAATTAATCATGGGGACTTGCGGATTTAAAACGCCGTAAGTTAGCCCACACACTAATTCGTAAAAATTGACAACAATATCGGGTTTTTTTTCTGCAATTGTATTTCGTATCCGAAACATGCTTTCGATGTAAACAGGAATCAGCAGTAAATTATACAGAATACTTCCTAATAAAAATGGTTTTTTGTTTTTCGGTGCCGGCATAAAATTCGGACTCTGAAACTGAATGATTTCTGTTCCCATTTTCTCAGCAAAGAAATCGGGTAAAACTCTTTTTTTGCTGCTACCTGCCATTACAGCCACTACCTCATGCCCATTACGAACAAGCAATTGCTTTAAACTAATTGCCTGTGTTAAATGACCTCTGCCTTCACCCTGCACTACAAATAGATACTTCATTGACTAAAAAAACAAATTAAAAAAGTTATTCATAAATGCCACACGCACTGGTTTAGCGGTTGAATGATTTAGCTCGAATACTTCGAACGACTGGATAATGTCTTTGTGCATATAAACTTCCCATGTGCCGTCTTCGTGTTCGAGTAGAGCCGACATGGTTTCAACCCAATCGCCTGAATTTAAATAATGAATCCCATCTATCATTTTGTCGGCAGGTTGATGTATGTGTCCGCAAATAATTCCGTCGGCATGACGAGCGCGGGCTAAATCAACCAGTTCGTTTTCGTAATTTGAAATGTACGAAACAGCCGATTTTACTTTTTGCTTAATACTCTGGGATAATGAGAAGTATTCAAGACCTTTTTTAGCTCTATACAAATTGTATAACCGGTTAATCCATAACAAAAAGCTATAACCAATATCACCCAATTTAGCCAACCAAACCATTTTGGAGGTTATATTGTCGAATATATCACCATGCACTATATAATAACGTTTACCCTTGTTTTCGTACATATAATCTTTTACGATTGATATGTTCGCAAATTCGAATGGAGCTAAGTGATCAATAAAATCATCGTGATTACCACGTATATATATTATTTTGGTATTGTAGTTCTCCATCATCTTCATAATGATTTTGAAGAAGTCGGTATGTTCCTTTTTCCATTTTCCTTTTCCACCTTTTTGTAGATGCCAACCATCGATAATATCCCCGTTGAGAATCAGGGTTTCACAGTTAACGGTACGAAGGAAATCGGCAAGTTGACGGGTTTTTGAATGTTCTGTTCCCAGGTGTACATCCGAAATTATAACTGTCTGATAAAATTTATGATTTTGCATTTGACTTGTTTTTATGCAAAGTAATGGTGATTAAATTACAACACTAAGTCAAAAAAATGAAGATGTTATTATGATAACATCCAAATATATAGATAATTGAATTAAGTGCCAATAAAAAAAGCAAATAATAGTTTGTGCACAATATTGTAAAATAAATGAAACACATTCATAATACCACTGCTCTAATTTTGCAAAAAACAATGAATTGTTTTTTGTTCATTAACTTAGAATTATATGCCAACTGAACTCGCCTCAACTATATCGCAATACGGTTATTTAGCTGTATTCTTTTTGATATTTCTTCAGGAGATTGGTTTCCCAAGCCCAATACCCAATGAATTTGTATTACTGTTTTCGGGATATCTTGCATTTATGGGAGTGTTATATTTTCCAATTATAATTATTGTAGCGCTTATAGCCGATTTTTTAGCAGGCTCTGTACTTTATACCGCATTTTATTTTTTTGGACAATATATTCTTTTAAATATGCCCAAATGGATTCCTTTTCCAACAAAAAAAATAGAAAAAATTTCCGAACGCATAAAAAATCAGGGACATTCCAGCGTGTTTGTGGGCAGACTTACTCCATTGGTTAGGGGTTATGTTTCTGTTATCAGTGGTTTATTTCAGTTACCACCCAAAAAATACGGAGTCATTCTTATTAGTACTGCCTCCATTTGGTCATTTGCTTATGTTTCCATAGGATTTCTTATTGGTCCATATTGGGAATTTTTGACAAAAAGAGATGCCTCAGCCGTTGAATTTTATATCACGCTGATATCAAGCATAATAATTGGAATAGCAGCATTCTTTCTGGTGAGGAAATTTTTAGTTCGAACTTAAATTACGCAAATAATTGATGAAAATACATGTAGCATCCGAAACCATGTATATGGTAAAGGGAAACGGAGTTCACACTGCTTTTATAGATCATGTTGAACTGTTGAAATCGAATAATGATGTGGAAGTGGTGATAAATAATGAAGGAGAAGGTGATGTTTTTCACTGCCACACCTATGGTTTATATTATTTTATTAAAGGCATGAGGTACAAGAACAAACGTGTACATACCGTTCATGTTATTCCTGATTCTATCAAAGGCTCTTTACCTTTATGGCCGGTTTTTATGCCATTTGTTAAATGGTATCTCAAACAAGTATATTCATTTGCCGATGTTTGTATTGCCATTTCGCCCATGGTGGAAGAGGCAATTAAACAAACCGGAGCAAAAACCGAAATTGTCCGCATTTTCAATCCAATTAATATTGATAAATGGAAGCGTACGCCTGCAATGAGAAAACAGGGACGGGAAATGCTGGGTATGTCGGAAAATGATTTTGTGGTGTTGGGCGTAGGTCAACTCCAGGCACGGAAAGGTGTCGAAGATTTTATTGATATAGCAGGGGCAATTCCTAATGCAAAATTTGTGTGGGCAGGCGGAAGACCGTTTAAAATGATGACTGAAGGAATTTCGCGCATTGATGCCCGTATCGAAAATGCAACTCCAAACATTCAGTTTACAGGTATGTTAAACCTTGACATGATGCCTTTTGTTTATGCTGCTGCCGACCTTATGCTTTTTACATCTTATCAGGAGAATTGCCCACTTGCACCTATCGAAGCTGCGGCTTGTGGTATGCCTGTTATTTTCAGAGATATTGAAGAATATAAATCGCTTTACAATAATTTTTATCTGAAAGCAAAGAATACAACTGAATTTATTGCAATCACTACCAGATTGATAAATGACAAAGCATATTATGCTCAGGGGTTAAATATTTCTTCAACACTAATTAATCAATTCGACAAAGACAGAATACGGGAAAGATTACTAAGTTTATACCAGCAGCTTGACGATGTTGAGGTTCAGCATCTTTTCCCTTCGTGGATATAATACACCAATCTTAATGATCAAAAAAGAGGTTGTATCAAAAGTACATTTAGATCGTTTTCAAGTAACAAATTGAAAGTTTACGGTTAAGCGATTAATTTTATGAACGCTAAGTCGCTACGGCACAAAGCCGCAAAAACAATTTTACTTCGTGTCGTAGCGACTTAGCGTCTTCGCGTTCAAAATACTCTTTCAAATTGAAAGTTAATCTTTTCTTTAATAAACTTTTGAGACAGCCTCTTTTTTGATTAAGGCTATAATAATTCTTATCTTAAATTCAGTTGGGCAGTATGGTTCTCAATATTCTGACCAAAATTCACACTGAATTCCATAGCATAATGGTCTGAAAGATTGGTTTCTACACCACCCACTTTGGCTAAGAATGTTTGAACTTTACGTTCAATATTATGGATAAGTTCTGAGTTGCGAACCAAAACATAATCAATTGTACGGCTTCTTCCTGTTGTAAGTCGGGCTAAGTTATTATTCAGTTCATCGTAAGTAACCTTCACATTACCACTCAACTCTCCATTTTTGGCATCTAATGTCAGTAACATTTTATCGTAATGATGTTTGTCATCCATCTCAATATTAAAATCTCCACAAATTAACTGAGGAATATCTTCGCGATAATAAGGATTCAACAATTGTTCTTTAATTTCGCAGCATTGTCTGGTGCGTAAATCGTCGGCATTTTCAGCTTGTAAATGTGTAGTTAATAATTGAAATGGCGCGCCTTGAAAAACACCCTGAAAAAGCACAGCACCTTTGCGCGCTATCGCATCGAAACCTTTAGCACCGGTAAATTGAATTTCGCCCAGGTTTTCCAACGGGATTTTACTTACTACCCACAGACCACTGCTTGTTTTAAGCGGTGTTATATTTTTATTTGCCGGTCCATACTGAAACGGGTATTTACTACTTAATCGCTTTGCCAGTAAATTCCGGCATTTAGTACTGAAAGCTTCCTGAAAAACCAATATATGATACTCCGAATTTTCCAGTTCATCAGCTATTGCCTTTGCCCGGTCGTAATTGTTATTGAACAAACTGATGTATGGGAGCATATAAATATTCCAACTCAGAACCTTCATTTTATTGTTCTCATTTAATGTCGGCGCTGGTTGTTGAGCTAAACCCTGTAATGAAATTATTGACATAATTAAAAGTAATTGTTTAAAATTCATTTCATATTGCAGTTAATTTTTACAATACAAAGGAACATACAAAAGATTACAATGAAGTTGAAACTAAATTACAAAGTAGTTACTATCAATTAAATATATATTATTGGATTCCAAGTTT
>CAYNHC010000197.1:4433-6564 GCA_964396705.1 uncultured Paludibacter sp. | reverse complement strand
TTGTGATGCTCCGTCGTTACGGTCAAATGTAACAGTTCCTTCATCCGATAAAAATGTTCCACCATTACTCCAGTCGCCACTTACGGTCAATTCATTTTCATTGATAACGGCTAAAGTAGCGTGTTTGTCAATTACTATGTTATTGCAAAATGCTGATGCGTTGATTATAGGAGAATAAGGAGTTCCTTTGGGAATAATAACATTGGTTGAAGCCGTTGGTACGGTGTTACTACACCAGTTTGCTCCGGTATTCCAATCATCACTTGTATTCCCCGACCAAGCAACCGTTGAAGAACAATCCGGACCAGTATTTATGATTCCGGTATTTGGAGCCACAAACCATATATTACTTTTGTTGGTTGCAGTTGTTGCACTTTTACTACCCCATGAGCCTGTTACCTGATTGTTTTCTCCAAAGGTTAAAGTTGCAGCAGTTGAAACTGTTCCATTAGTTAGCAACGCTTTGGCCGAATTGTTTATGGTAATGTTATTATTAATAGTAATATTGTTTGCAATGGTTTTATAACCCGAATTACTTAATTCAAGGTTAAAATAAGCAATGTTTCGTACTGCTTGAGCTCCCCCATAATATTGTACAGTATTGCCGCTTGCACTTGCATTCAAATTTGTAATGCCACATGTTCCTCCTAAGCTCAAGGTAGCATCATTTGCCTGTGTAAGCGTGCCTGTACCCGACAATGCAGTTGCTACTGTAAGCGAATTGTTATTGGTTAAATTTATTCCGGTTGTAAGATTTGGAATAATAAAATCTCCTTTCAGGGTTTGTGCAGTGGTTGTGAAAGTTTGAACTCCCGTTCCTGCATTGAATGTTGGAATTGAAGTTATTCCCCCTCTAAACTCTACCGGACTATTTGCTGTATTGTCCCATGTGCCGTTTCCAATAATGTTTACAAGTCCTGTAAAGAGTTTTGTTCCTGTAGCCGAACTAATTTTTAAAGTTCCGATTTTTCCTCCACCCACTGTGGTTATTCCGCTAACAGTTATTGCATTAGCAATGGCGAAAGTTGACTCTTCTGTAACATTAAGATTTCCTGAAATATTAAGTCCTGCAACGGTATTTACTGTTGTAGTTCCAGACAAAGTCAGATTTCCTCCGATAGAAGTTGTACCTGTCTGTAACGTTTTAATGCCACCACCACTCAAAATAAGGTGGTAATAATTATTGTTGTGTACAGCAGAATTATAGCCAAAATAATTCACCGTATTCCCACTTGCAGCTGCATTTAAAGTAGTGATTGATGAATTTGTTCCAATCAATAAAGTAGCATCTGTTGCCTGAATCAAAGTTCCGTTACCCGATAACTCTTCAACAACTGTTAGTTTGTTGTTGTTGGTCAGATTTATTCCGTTAACCGTTACATTATAGAAAGTGAAATTACCTGTCAAAGCCTGTGCATTGGTAGTGAAGCTTTGAAGTCCCTTACCTCCTGCAAAAACCGGAAGCGAAGTAATACCACCTCTGAATTGAACCTCTGAATCTATTGTATTGTCCCATGTAGCTCCGGCTGCAACTGTTACCAATCCGGTAAAAAGTTTAGCTCCCGAAGTGGAACTAAAGGTCAGGTTTCCACTTGTTCCACCACCTACAGTGGTAGTTCCGTTAACCGTAAAATTAAAACCGGGAACAATAAGCGTTGTTCCATCTCCAACTGTAAGATTTCCTCCAACAGTAGTCGTACTTGCCGGCAAAGTTTTATTATCTGTACCCGCAAGAACTAAATTATAAAATGTATTTACTCCCAAATTCTGCGCTTCGCCATTAAACGTTACTGTACTTGTAGCGGGGTTGAATGTTCCTCCATTGTTCGACCAGTTACCGCTTACGGTTAAGTTGGATATTCCGTCCATTGTTAATGTTGCACCATTGTCCAACACAATGTCTTTACAGAACCCGCTTTTAGAAGCAGAAATATGTGGTTTATTGGTAGTGGCTGGAATAATAATATCTGTAGTTGCAGTTGGTACGCTACCACTACACCAGTTCGTACCTGTATTCCAATCGGTACTAGTAGTGCCTGTCCAGGTAACTGTAGCACAAGATGGATTGATATTTACTGTGCCTGAATTTGAAGCAACAAACTTACTGTCATCTTGATTAGAAACAGGTGCA
>CAYNHC010000197.1:0-4403 GCA_964396705.1 uncultured Paludibacter sp. | reverse complement strand
CTCTTGCTGTACCGCTGATGGTGAGGTTATTGTTAATAGTTAATCCTGTTGAAAAGGTTTTATTACCCGAACTACTCAATTCCAAATTGAAATACGGAGTAGTTTTCACTGTTTGTACACCATTGCGGTTGTAATTTACAGTATTACCGGTTGCTGAAGCATTTAATATAAGAGTATTTTCAATTGTACCTCCTATGTATAAAATTGCATCTTTGCCTTGAGTCAAAGTTCCATCGCCTAACAATGTATTTGCAACTGTAAGCGAATTGTTGTTGGTTAAACTAATTTCCGGACCTGTTACTGTAAGGTTTGGAATAGTGAATGTTCCGGTGAGCGCCTGATTATTGCCAGAAAATGTATGTATAGCTGTTCCAGCGGTAAATGCAGGAGTTGAAGTAATTCCTCCTCTGAATTCTATTGCAGAATTTATTGCATTGTTCCAGGTGGCTCCTGAAGCAATGGTTACAAGTCCTCCAAAAATCTTTGTTCCCGTAGCCGAGTTAAATTTTAAAATTCCACTAGTGCCTCCACCCAGTGTGGTAGTTCCGTTAACAGTGAAATTATAAGCTCCCAAAGTGAATTCTGGTCCATCACCAATGGAAAGATTGCCACCAATCGTTAGAGTTCCTACTGTTGTTGTCTGAATATTTCCTGAAATAGTTAAATCTCCCTGAATATTAGTAGTACCTGCCTGAAAGGCTTTATTGACTGTGGTGCCCTGACTGCTAAGAACAAGATGATAAAAATTGTTATTATTAATTCTTTGTGTATTTCCAAAATAGCTTACAGTATTACCGGTTGCAGTGGCATCTAAGGTAGCAATAGTTGAGGCTGTTCCTATGTACAATTTAGCATTTTCAGCTTGTGTCAATTTCCCTGAACCTGATAGTGACGATACTGCCTGAAGTGAATTGTTATTCGTCAAATTTATTCCGGTAACTGTCATATTTTGAATTATGAAAGTCCCTGTCAACGCCTGGTCTTTAGTCGTAAACGATTGAATGCCGGAACCATTACCTGCTGAAAAAACAGGATCGGAAGTTATACCACCCTGAAACTCTACAGGAGAAGTAATTTGGTTGTCCCATGTTGCGCCGGCAGCTACTGTAACAAGTCCTTTGAAAATCTTAATTCCATCTGTCGAATTAAATTTTAAAGTTCCGCTTGCACCACCCACAGTAGTAGTTCCGCCTACAGTCAAATTAAAACCGGAAACACTGAAGGTAGTTCCATTGCCAATGGTAAGATTACCTTCAATATTTGTTGCACTTGATGGTAAGGTTTTAACACCGCTACCCGATAATACAAGATGATGGAATGTATTAACTCCTAAAGACTGTGCTGACCCATTGAATGTTACCGTACTTGTAGCGGGTACAAATGTACCGCCATTGTTAGTAAAGTTACCACCAACGGTCAAATTGAATGCTCCGTCCATGGTTAAAGTAGCACCGTTCAATGTGATATTATTACAGACAGCCCCTGCTGAACCAATATGCGGAGCATGAGGAGTACCCGCAGCAATAATCACATTCGTAGTTGCAGTGGGTATTATATTGCCGCACCAGTTCGCAGCAGTGTTCCAATCAGTACTTACAGTTCCAAACCAAGTGCCGGTGCAGCCTAAACCAACCGTTAAATAACCTGTGGAACTCGTAAAGTAAGTGTCATCACCAATTGAAGCAATAGAAGCCGAAGAACCATAAATTTCTGAGGGTTGACTTATTCCATTTATTGTCAGATAACTCGCTGTATTGTCTGTTCCGTTTGCGAGATTTGCTTTTATTCCGCTGTTGATCGTAAGTGTTTCGTTGGTTGTAAAAACACTTGAAAATGTCTTTGTTCCAGAACCTGATAAAGTTAGATTGCTGAACGTTAAGTTGTTTCCTGCGATAGTTTGATCTGCACCGTTCAGGTTAATCGTATTGCCTGTAGAAGTAAATGTTCCATTGTTTGTCCAGTTTCCGGCTACATTATGTGTGAAACCACCGGCGGCAAATGTGGTACCCGATCCTATTGTTACATTTCCACCAATAGTAAGATTTGATACAGCTGTAGTACTGACGGCATCATACAATTCAAAGTTGTTAAGAATAGATATACCGCTTGTCATTGTTTTTTCACCACTATTGTAAAAAGTCAGATTATAATAAGTGGTGGGGTACACGGTTTGATTGCCACTGTAATAATCAACTTTATTAACAGTTGAATTTGCATTTAATGTAGCAATTTCAATACTTGGACAGGCAACATTTAGCTGAGCATTTGTACCTTGTCTCAATTCTCCGGTTCCCGATAATAAGGAATTAACTTGAAGAGTATTATTATTGGTTAATGTTATTCCAGAAACTATAACTCGATTAGTAATTATAGTTCCTGAAAGTGTCTGATTATTAGTCGTAAAAGCGTAATCTCCAGATCCGTTTAAGGTTATTGTAGAATTAGCAGTGATACCTCCCTGAAACTCCACCGGTGAGTTTCCAGAGTTATTCCAGATAGCTCCGTTTCCAATGGTTACAAGTCCTTTAAATATTTTTGCTCCGGTAGCTGAATTGATAGTTAAGTTTCCACTTGTTCCACCACCTACTGTCGTTGCTCCGTTAACTGTTAAAGGAAAACCGGCAACATTGAAGGTAGTTCCGTTTGCAATGTTTAGATTACTATTAATAATTGTTTCAACTCCAGTAGAGATACTTGCTGATGCGGATAAACTTAAATTATTGAAAGTTGTTGAAGTACTTCCACCAATGGCTTTAGATGAACCAGACATGTTTACAGTACCGGTGCTGGGAGTAAATGTTCCTCCGTTGTTTGTCCAGTTACCGGCGATATTATGCGTGAAAGTACCGCCGGTGAATGTTGTACCAGAGCCAATGGTTACATTTCCACCAATTGTCAGACCTGTTGTAGCAGAAGCCGAAGCAGTTCCCGATAATGTTAAATTCCCATTGATCGTAGAAACACTAGTCATGGTTTTTATTCCACTACCCGAAAGAGTAAGATGATGATAATTAGTGTTTTTTACTGTTTGTGCAGCACCGGTATAGTTTACGGTGTTACCATTTGCTGTGGCAGTAAGAGCAGGTGTTATAGATGCACCTCCAAAATTCAAAGTACCGGTATTTGTCAAAGTACCTGCTCCTGCAAGAGTGGTTGATACTGTAAGAGTTGTACTGTTAGTTGTTGTTCCACTTATGGCCAGACTTGGTATTGAAATTGGATTTCCACTGATTGTTTTATTAATGCCGGAAAAAGTATGAACTTCTGTACTTGCAGTATAAGTTCCATCATTTTGAAGATTTCCTCCATAATTAATCGCTTGAACTGCACATGTACCTCCGGAATTAACTGCTACATTTCCGGTAAAAGTTTTTGCACTTGTACCACCAAGCGTTAAAGTACCTGAAATTGAAGTTACCCCAGTCACACCGAGTGTTTGACTGTTGGAAGTTGTAAGACCAGTTCCAGAGCCTACTGTAAGATTACCTCCAATAGTTCGAACTCCACCAAGTGCCCATGATTTAGTTCCAGAACCTGAAGTTATTAAATTATAATAGGAAACATCTTTAATCGTTTGAATATCTGATCGATAATAATTTACAGTACTCCCAGTGTTGAGAGTTGTAGTTGTAAATGAAGGAAAATTATTCGCTCCTCCTACAAGCAAAGTGCCTGATACAGATAAAGTGCCAGTACTTCCTGATATAGTGCTTGTTCCCACGTCAAGCGTAGAACCACTATTTACTGTATAGTTGACGGGAGTTGAAATTGTGGTATTACCTGAATAAGTTTGAGTAGATGTACCGTTGAAAATGATATTTCCTTCTCCTGTTCCAGATTTAATGATTGTTCCACCCGAATGAGTGAAATTACCTTTTACATATAATAGTCCATTATCTCCGGTATCATTGCCACTACTTAAATTAAGTGTTCCATTTGAAATTGTAACATTCCCATTTACATTAATTGTACCTATGTATATTCCAGGAGCCCATGTACCACTTGTGTTAAGAGTTAAACTACCCCCTGACAAAGTTATCCCTCCTGCTATATTGTGAGTTACATTGCTATCATAAGCTATTCTATATGCTCCATTATTTACTGTTAAATTTCCACCAATCGGAAGATTAGTTTGATTAATGGCAAAATCATAGCCTGATCCAGTATTATCAATTTGTAAATTTCCTTGTATTGCCATCGAAGTTGGATTTATACTTACCCAACCTGTTTGTGCACTATTCCAAATAAAATTACCAAAGGTTTGATTTATTCCTCCCGGTGCTTTATCTGTAATTCCTGTTATTGAGCAATTTGAACTTGCATTCCACGTCGCAGTGGGAATTGTTCCTTCATTTTGAGAATGATTATAAGTACTTCCAGTATAAAAATTAATAGTTCCACTT
>CAYNHC010000196.1:5383-6614 GCA_964396705.1 uncultured Paludibacter sp. | reverse complement strand
TTATTCGATATTTTGTATTTCATAAGTCTTAAATATAACATATTTATGGCGATTACGTTAAATTTCCATTGAAATTTAATAGCTAAACTGTTTAAAAAACAGAATGAATATTTTTGAATTTTATAAAAATGAAGTATTTTTGCTACCGGAATTTCTCGGGATGTGGCGCAGTTGGTAGCGTGCTACGTTCGGGACGTAGAGGTCGCAGGTTCGAATCTTGTCATCCCGACTGAATAGAGGGTGTATCAAATGAGTTTTTTGAGACAGCCTCATTTTTTTAAAAATTTAGCATTTATAAGAATTTCAGATAAAGTCTTATTGCATATACATGCTTTGAATCATTGAAATTCCGGTTTGTGTTTTAAAGTATTTATTTCTAACACTTTCAATTGAATTTTGTGACATTTCATCTTCGAAAATGTTGACTAAAAAATCGGCTTCAACCAAAATCTGAAAATCCAATCTATCAATTTTATGATATGAATGATGATTTCCAATGATGAAACAAATTCTTTCAAGCATCTCCGAATTCAGTTCAGTCTCCTGAAGCAATTGGCGCGCAACAGCAGGACCTTCAATTTCCTGATAATTTCCACCACACGAATTGTACTTTTTTTCAGCTTCTTTTATTCCTATATCGTGTAGTATTGCAGTTATCTCTACTATCAGAATTTCTTGATCGGATAATTTCTCACTTCGTGCAATGCAACTTGCAAATCCATACACTTTGAGAGCATGGTTAATTCTTTTTATATCATTCTCAAAATATTCAATCATTTTGAGAGTTATTTCAGCCGTCATTGTTCTTTAATTGAAATTAAAATAATTAACTAAATGCACTTTCTTAATTTACAAGTTTATATTCTACAAATGCTTCTATTGCCTCATAAGATGCCAATCCGAGCTTATTGTACAGATCGGCAGTTGCTTTATTCCGTTCTTCGGCACGTTGCCAGAACAATCGTTCGTCACCTCCCATAAATGGTGCACTTTCCATTTGCGATTGATGTTTGAGAATTGTATTCCGTTTCTGTCGAAGTTGTTCAGGACTCATTGGTACGGCCATTTCTATATGGTCAATTTCCCATTCAGCCCAGGCGCCTCTATACATCCATATTCTGCAATCACTCATCCAATCCTCATTTTTCAATTCATCAATTGCAGCTAAAGCAGCGTTCAGACATACTTTATGTGTGCCATGCGGGTCGGCAAGGTCTCCGGCTACAAATAT
>CAYNHC010000196.1:0-5283 GCA_964396705.1 uncultured Paludibacter sp. | reverse complement strand
GTTAAATTTTTCAACAATGAAACCGAATGAATTACTTCTTCATCGCCAACTGCTATATTCCCCGAAGTTTGATAAGCCACATGAACATCATGTTTTTGATCAACAACACGCTGAAATGTGCCACCCATTGAAATGACATCATCATCAGGATGAGGACTGAAAATAATAATACGTTTTGGAAATGGCTTTGCTCTTTCAGGTCGATATGTGTCATCTGCATTCGGTTTTCCGCCCGGCCAACCGGTAATTGTGTGTTGCAGATCGTTGAAAATACGGATATTCACATCATAAGCAGAGCCATATAGCGAAAGTAGCTCATCAAGACCATGTTGATTGTAGTCCTTGTTGGTTAATTTTAAAATTGGCTTATTGGTTTGCGAACATAACCAAACAATTGCACGACGAATCATTTTATCCGTCCAGTCACAAGGACCGACTAACCATGGGTGGCTTAAACGAGTTAATAATTGAGCTGCATCAAGATCAACAACTGCTTTGGCGTTTTTGTGTATTTGAAGTATTGATGCCGGAACATTGTCATCTACTTTCCCCTCAATAACTTCTTTTATTATCGCAGCTTTATATTCGCCCCACGCCGAAAGAATGACTCTATCAGCATTCATAATTGTTGAAAGACCAATGGTGATAGCGCTGGTAGGCACTTCGGACATTGAATTATAGAATTGCTTCAGGTCACGTCTTGAAACGTTATCCAATAACATAAGTCGAGTTATGGAACTTACCTGAGAACCAGGTTCATTGTATGCAATATTCCCAACTAAACCAATGCTAACTAAAACTAAATCTAAACCTCCAAGGTTCTCAATTTGTTGTTCGTAATTTCTGCAAAAATCATAAATATCCGAACGTTCAATATTAAAATCGGGAGTATAGAAGTTTTCGGGATTGAAATTAACTTTATTCAGCAAATGCTCACGAAGCAAACGCGAATTGGAATGTTGATGTGGATTTGAAAGCGGAAAAAATTCAGTTACATTGAATACGATAACATTCTCGAAACTCAAGCCTTCTTTTTTATGTTTACGCACAAGTTCTGCATATATATCAAGGGGAGATGAACCTCCTGATAGTCCCAGAACGCATTTTTCATTTTTATTGGTTTTACTAACAATAAGTTCAGCTATTTCATTTGCAATAACTCGTGAACCTTCTTTTTCGTTAGTAAAAATATCTGTTTGAAGCTTTTCGTACCTTGTTTGACGTAAGTTCTCAAAGGCATCGGCGGGTCTGTAATATCGTTCTGGAATTCTTTCAAGCGTTATTTTTGAACTTAAATTGAAATTCATAATCAGAATTTTTTTAAGGTTGATTCTTTCGTCTGAAATATTTAAATTAAGATTCTATTTTTTAACTGGAATCACGTTATGTATTTATCGTAATAATTTTTTGAATGATTAAACATGTAAAATAAATTGCGAATTTTTTAAGAAGTATTATATGGATAACTCTTAGTAATTTGCAATTTACTTTACATACCATATCCTGAATATTACTATAACAAGATCAGACTAAACTTTTTTAACAGAAACAGCATTCAAACCTTTACGACCTTGTTCTAGTTCAAAAGTAACCATATCACCTTCTTTTATGTCTTGTAAAAGTCCTTTTACATGAACAAAGTATTTTTCCTGTGTATTGGTCTCTTTGATAAAACCAAATCCTTTCGAATCGTCATAGAAATCAACCTTACCATTCCTAATTGCCGGAAGTTCTTCTTCCTCACGTCTGGATACGCCAATTTCGATGGTTGAAGCATCAACAATTCTCTTTTTCGATGGATCCGGAGGTGTATTTGTTATATGTCCGTTTTCGTCAACATAAGCAATCATGTTTTCGAAACCACCACTTGAAGGATTTTGCTTGCGTTCTTCCTTTTTCTGCTGTTTATCTTTTCTTTTTTTTAAAAGTTTTTTCTCTTTTTCTTGTTTAATAAATGAATTTTGGGATTTTGCCATTCAACTTTAATATTTATAAATGATGTAAAAAATGAAAAGTATTTGCATTTGTTGTGATGTTCTTGTATGTTTTCATTATTCTGGTCTTAATTTTCAAACTAAAATAATTTAAACATGCTAAAAAACATTTTTTTATTGCAAATCAAATTTCACGCTGTAAAGATAGTACAAAAAACAACGAAAAAATATTAATTGTTGATTTTAAATCTCTTAAATTCGGTAATGTTCGCAGAAGCTATCAAATAATTAAGTACAATTTTGTTCCCGATTTTTTTTTTCGTAGTGTTATTAATGATATTTTACCAATAAATATAGTATAAAGAAAGAGACAAACAGCGTAGAACCATTTGTCTCTTTCTTTGCAAAAATCTACTAAAAACACAATACAAACCCTATATACTTTAATCTGATTTTATTTTATATCAATAGTTAATTCTTCGGATTGAAGAAGTGGCGAACTAAAGCGGATTTTTGCTTGTCCTACATTGCCGACCGGTTTGAAATAAGCCAATAATCGTCCGTTGAAAACTCTGTGGCGCGAATCGGTATAATCACTCATGTCCTGGTTGTTGCTTGCTTCAAGACCCAGTAATTTTATAGGACCGACAATCTGGCATGTCACTTCATTATCGGCTAACACAACCGGAATACCATCCTCATCTACCACCTGAACTACCACATGGGCAATGTCAGTTTTATTGTTTATTGTTAAACTATTCTTGTCAACCTTCAGTGCATAAGGTCGTTTTGAAGACTGTATGCTGTGTCGTATTATTTCATTTCCTTCAACATTCATGCCTACCACTTCGAGTTTGCCTTTGGCATAAGGAATATCCCAATAAATAATACCTGTACTTTTGTCATAATTTTTAAGCTCTCCGACCTCTTTTCCGTTAAGCAATAGTTTGGCTTTTGCTGCATTTGTGTAAGTTACGACTCTAACAGATTGACCTTCATTGTAATTCCACACAGGCCATGCATCCATTGAGGGGCGACGTTCGCGATTTCCCTGTTCTGCCTCGAGTTGTGACCAAACATCGGCATTTGTTATGGCTGCACCTGATCCGGGAGTTGGATATGTACCAATATAAGCCATTGGGTTTTCCGACCAAAGCGACTGACGGAAATATCCGCGAGGTTTAATAAAACCACCAAAATCAAGAAGTCCTGAATAAAAACCACGTGAAGGCCATCGTCCGGATTCGCCGAGATAATCAATACCTGTCCACAAAAATTGACCAAAAATATATTCATTCTCTGTTACAGCTTTCCACGCTTCAAGATCATGTCTGTTTTCACTTCCGAAGATGACACGTTTTGAATATTTAGCATGATCGGTTTTATACATGCTTTCAGTGTAATTGTAACCTGCAATATCCAAAGCTGAAGGATATTCCGTTTGGTTTGACATGGCCACACCGGCTAAACCAGCTGTTACAGGCCGTGAAGGATCGTATTTCCTAACTACAGCAGCCAGACTTTTAGCAATAGTACCAAGTCGCATAGCATCGGGTGCATCTTTTTTGTAACCTCCAAATATTGGTTGTGTAAACCCTGTTTCCTGTCCACCAGCTAATATTGGATGTGAATAAGGATCATTTGGATAATCTACTTCATTACCAATACTCCATGCAAAAATTGAAATATGATTGCGGTCACGTCGTACCATATCAGCCAAATCTTTTTCACTCCATTCCTTGAATATATCAAATGAGCCCTGAAAACCAGGCGTTCCTACATTCCAACCTTCTAACCATTTGCGTTTAGGAAATTCCCACTCATCATAAGCTTCATTCATCACCAACAATCCAATTTCGTCACAAATTTCATATAAAGATGAAGCTTGTGGATTGTGACTTGTACGAATTGCATTGCAACCAACTTCTTTTAGTGTTAGCAATCTCCTTTTCCACACTTCCTTATATACTGCCGAACCCAACACACCTGCATCATGATGAAGACAAACACCTTTTACTTTCATCCAATTGCCATTCAGAGCAAAACCTTTGTTGGGATCAAACGTATAGTTACGAATGCCTGTTTTGGTATTGCTTTGGTCGATAAGTTTGCCATTCTCGAAAACTTTTGTTTTAAGAGTGTATAAATTAGGATGTTTCAAGTCCCATAATTGTGGATTTTGCACTTTAAGCTTTAAATTAACTTTACCGCTGTTTCCATTCGTAAGTTTTATCTTATTCGTTGCTTTTGCAACCATTTTTCCGTCCGGCGCAAAAAGCTCGTTGTTAATCGTAAGTGTAGAAGTATTTTTTGAACCATTTTCGAGTACGACTTCCACATTGACTGTAGCTTGACCTGAACTTACAGCATCAGGATAAACATACAAACCCCATTGAGCTATATGAACCGGATTGGAATAAATTATATGTACATCGCGATAAATACCCGAACCTGTGTACCAGCGCGAATCGGCAGTTTGACTGTGATCTACGCGAACGGCTATTACATTTTGTTTTCCAAATTCTACGTAAGGAGTAGCATCGTACATAAATGAAATATATCCATTGGGGCGTTTGCCTAATAAATTGCCGTTCAGATAAACCTCACTGCGATTGTAAACACCTTCGAAGTAAATATAAACCTTTTCGTTTTTTCGGGTTACCGGAATTTCAATGGTTTTTCGATACCAGCCAATTCCTCCGGGTAAAAATCCGGTACAACTTGCTAATGTAGGACTAAGTTGTCCTTTAACAGACCAATCGTGTGGAAGATCAATCTTTTGCCAACGTTGATCATTGAATTCCGCTTTTGAAGCATCCTTTGGGTCGCTTAAAGTAAACTTCCAATCATTATTCAAAATTTCCGTTTGTCCGAACGAAACCTGTGCCGCTGCAGTTAATAAATTTATGGCAGCGATGACTATCAGGGATAATTTTTTCATTTTTTTATGCCTTTATGTTTTGTTATTTTGTTGCTTTCAGTTAGCGAGAAATATTTTTAGCATTCAAAAATACATATTATTCTTTATCAATTTCAGAGTGATTTGAATCATAACTATATATTGCACCTTATTGAATAAATTTTCATCTTTTTTGAACACTATACTTTTATTTCAGGAATTTTACCAGTTTCAAAACTATATTTTAGCATCAATAATTTTATCAATTGTGTTTATATTTTTCAATTATAATTTCTAAATCTATTATTAAATTGTTTTTTGGGTCTAAATCCATATTTATTTTTTAATTTTGTGAGGTAAATATAAAACTAAGAAATATGAGATTAATCATTGAGCCAAATCAGGAAAATGTCTCGAAATGGGCAGCAAATTATATTGCTGCAAAAATCA
>CAYNHC010000195.1:0-6679 GCA_964396705.1 uncultured Paludibacter sp. | reverse complement strand
TTTCAAAAATATCGGATAATCTCATTTTTGCCACTTGCCCATTCTTACGGATGTGCATTCGAGTTTCTTACTTCTACAATTGCAGGCTGTCATATTCATTTTATCGGACGAATACCTTCACCAAAGATATTGCTTACTGCATTTGCTGAAATTAAACCAAACGTAGTGTTTTTAGTACCTTTAATTGTAGAGAAAATTTATAAAAAACAAATTCAGCCACTCTTAGCAAAGCCGAGAATGCGTTGGGTGTTAAGTATTCCCTTTCTTGATCAACCAATATTAAATCAGATCAAGAAAAAGTTGATGGATGCTTTTGGCGGTGAATTCTCACAAATTGTGATTGGAGGCGCTCCACTTAATGCTGAAGTTGAGGATTTTTTTCATAAAATAAAATTCCCCTATACTATTGGTTATGGAATGACCGAATGTGCTCCTCTGATAAGTTTTTCAGATTATAAAGAATTTATACCTAAGTCAGCTGGGAAAATTCTGGATACAATGGAGGCAAAACTGATTAATAAAGATACTGATACCGGTATCGGAGAAATTTGTGTACGTGGAGAAAATGTAATGTCGGGATATTATAAGAATCAGGAAGCTACTGACAGTATTTTTGATGAAGAAGGTTGGTTGCACACTGGTGATCTTGGAACAATAGATACTGAAGGTAACATATTTATACGTGGTCGTAATAAATCAATGATTCTTGGTGCCAGCGGACAAAATATATATCCTGAAGAAATTGAGGCAAAGCTAAATAATATGCCATTTGTAATGGAAAGTCTTGTAATAGAAAACAACGGAAAACTTATTGCATTGGTTTGTCCTGATTACGAAGCAGTAGATGCTGAAAAAATTGATGATAAACAATTGGAAGAAGTGATGGAGGAAAACCGAAAAATACTGAATTCTACAGTGGCTTCTTACGAAACTATATCGAAAATTAAACTTTATCCTATCGAATTTGAGAAAACTCCAAAGAAAAGTATCAAAAGATACTTGTATTCGAATGGATTTGTTGATTCAAAAAAAGCTGATAATGAGTAGTTTATGAAAGACGCGAAAAATAAGTCAAAAAAAAATAAAAAAAAATTGATAAATCATAATCACATAATAAAAAATTGATGTAATTTTGCATCGATTTTGAATTGCATAACAAATATGTTAAATTTTTAAAGGTTAATTAAAATGAAAAAAGTATTTTTGTTTTTTGCTGTAGCTATGGTTTTTGCTTCTTGTGCTCCTAAAGCAACTGAAGAAGCTACTCCTGCTGAAGATTCAGTAGTAGTTGTTGATACCGTTGCAGTAGATACTACTGTAGTTGATACAGTTGCTGTTGACAGCGTTAAATAAGCTATTTGCGAAAAGCAGCTTAAAAAATTAAGTCCATTAGAATATCTAGTGGACTTTTTTCTTTTTTTTAATAAATAGGTCATTAAAAAAAACATATTTTTTTGTTTTGAACAAATAAAATGAGATTTCGTAAAAAAAAATAAAAAAAAATCTAAATATATTAATGTAAGTTCAAAATTTGTTGTACCTTTGTTTCGATTTTGAATTAGATAATAAACATGTTAAATTTTAAAGGTTTTAAAAAGATGAAAAAAGTATTTTTATTTTTTGCCGTAGCTATGGTTTTTGCTTCTTGTGCACCTAAAGCAACTGAAGAAGCTACTCCTGCTGAAGATTCAGTAGTTGTTGTTGATACTGTTGCAGTTGATACTACAGTTGTTGATTCTACAGTTGTTGATACTGTTGCTGCTCAATAGTAATTGTTGAGATTAACTTAATTGTTACTTCTCAACTGAATAGCAATGTAAACACATATAGCTATTTCAAAAAAATCTCTCAAATTAAAAAAGTCCGTTAATATATTAACGGACTTTTTATTTTTAAAATCTGATTTTTATTTTCAAGTCAATTTTTGTATTTTTGCACCTTAGTAAAAAAAGAAAATATAATGTTAAGAATAGCAGTACAAACCAAAGGACGATTATACGAAGAAACAATGTCGCTCCTTACCGAAACAGGTATTAAATTAGAATCGGGCAAACGTTTATTATTAGTTCCGGCACGTAATTTTCCGATTGAAGTACTTTTTCTAAGAGATGATGATATTCCACAGTCGGTTGCTGATGGAGTTGCAGATATAGGTATTGTTGGTGAAAACGAATATGCCGAGAAAAAGAAAAATGTATTGATAACCAAACGACTTGGATTTAGCAAATGTCGTTTGTCACTCGCTATACCCAAAGAAGAAGATTATACTGGTATCAACTGGTTTAACGGGAAAGTTATTGCCACTTCCTATCCGGTTATATTGTCCGATTTTCTTAAAGAAAAAAATGTAAACGCTGATATCCACGTCATTACCGGTTCAGTTGAAGTAGCACCCGGAATTGGACTATCTGATGCAATTTTTGATATTGTAAGCTCTGGTAGTACTTTAATAACCAATCATTTGAAAGAAGTGGAGGTATTGATGAAGTCAGAAGCTTTATTAATTCAACATTGCAATTTATCGGAAGAAAAGAAAGAAATCCTGAATGAATTACTTTTCCGTATTGAAGCTGTACAGGTTGCTGAGGATAAAAAATATGTATTGATGAATGTACCTACAGAAAATATTCAGAAAATAACAGAGGTACTTCCCGGCATGAGAAGTCCTACAATAATGCCATTAGCAAAAGAGGGATGGAATTCATTGCATGCTGTTATTAATGAGAAGGATTTTTGGGTCATTATTGGGAAATTGAAAGCGCTTGGCGCTGAAGGAATTTTAGTTGTTCCAATTGAGAAAATGATTTTATAGATATATAATTATTTATTAATCATGAATTTATGTATTGATAGAGGTAATTCGAGAACAAAGGTTGGAATTTTTGAAGGAGATAGTTTAATTCAATATCTGATTTTTGAAGATTTTGGTCTTGCAGATATTGAAAAGATATATGATCAACATCAAATTGATTCATGTATTCTTTCGAGTGTAGTTGAACCCGTGAAAGAAGTCTCTGAATTTTTAATATCGAAAAGCATAAGTTTTATAGAATTTAATCATAATACGCCCATACCTGTAAAAAATAATTATCTAACACCTGAAACTCTTGGGAAAGACAGGCTTGCAGCTGTGATTGGCGCTTCTTATCTAAAACCAAATACTAATTTATTAGTTATTGATGCAGGTACTGCGATTACTTATGATTTTATAGATAACCAAAATATATTTTGGGGTGGTAATATTGCACCCGGAATAGAATTACGGTTTCGTGCTTTACATGAATTTACTAAGAAATTACCTTATGTAAAAATTGATAAAGATTATCAGTTATTCGGAAATGATACTACAACAGCTATAAATTCCGGGGTTTTGAATGGTGTTATTTTTGAAATTGATGGTTATATCAATACGCTCAAAAAAAAATATCCTGATCTTTCAACTTTTTTAACAGGAGGTAGCATAATTTACATTGATACAAAGCTAAAAAACACCATCTTTGCAGAAAAATTCTTAGTGCTAATCGGGCTTAACCGCATACTAAATTACAATGTTTAAAAATAAGATTCTTTTATTTGTTTTCACTACACTTTTAATTAGCCAATCAGCTATTAGTCAAAACAATACAAATTCACCGTACACGCGTTTCGGTTATGGCGATTTAAGTGATTCAAATTCCGGTGAGCAAAGAGCAATGGGTGGTATTTCTATTGGTTCAAGATCAAAATATGGAATTAACCCTGTAAATCCTGCATCATATAGTGTTGTTGATAGTATGACATTTATGTTTGATGTTGGAGTAGGAGGTCTTGTTTCGAAATTTGCTGATAATACTGGAAATAAAACTTCGTTTAATTCAAATCTTGAGTATGTTACGATGTTATTTCCTTTATCAAAGAAAATTGGATTCAGTGCAGGTTTATTGCCCTATTCTTTTTCGGGATATAGTTTTTATACTACCGACACTTTATTAATTGATAATCACACTTCGGTACCCGATTCGCTTGGATATAACACTTCATTTTACGGAACAGGAGGTATAAGTCAGGTTTATTCCGGTATATCAGTCAATTTATTTGATCACATTTCAATTGGCGCTAATGCATATTATATGTTTGGAAATCTGAATAATATCCGCAGTCTTACGTTTAATTCAAGTTCAGGATATTATTCTACCTATCAACAAAATGCAATAACTGTAAGCAACTTCAGATTCAGATATGGAGCTCAGTTTTATAATACATTTGCAAAAAAACATGATGTAAATCTGGGTTTTATTTACGAACACAAAGCAAATCTGAATGGTACATTTTCTCAAATAACAAGTGGAGTGCTCACTGATAGCTTATTACCTTCTAATGATTTTGAATTACCTTCAGTGTTAGGTGCCGGTTTGCATTATACATTTGATAAAAGATTGACTTTGGGAGTTGATTATACCTTGCAAAAATGGGGTGAAGCAAAATTTTTTGGAAAAACTGATAGTCTGACCAATAGAAGTAAAATTGCTTTTGGTGGAGAATTTATACCAGATGTTCGAGGTCGGAAGTATTACGAAAGAATTCGTTACCGTGCAGGTTTAAACATAAGTAATCCTTATTATAAAGTTGGTGGAATTTTACCTCCTAAAAACTTTGGTATAACTTTTGGTATAGGATTACCATTAAGAAATAGTAACACCATTGTAAATGCAACAGTTGAATATGGAAAAGTAGGAGCAACCAATATGTTGCGCGAAGATTATCTGAAATTTACATTTAATGCTGCTTTCAATGAAAACTGGTTCTTTAAACGAAAACTCTAATTTATAATTATAAAAACAAATCGAAAATGAAAACTCGAAACTTGTCAATTCTGCTCATTAGCTTGGTTGTATTTACAAACTGCTTTGCTCAGAAAGAAAGCAAAAAAAACAAAAAAGGTGCTACTGAAACTCCTGTTGAAGTGAAAGCAACAACTCCGGTTGTAACTGAAGAGACTGCACCAGTGATTACTGAAGAATGTTTGGTAAATATCAGTTTATTTAACGAATCGGCTAAAAATAAACAATACGCCGATGCATTAGCTCCATGGAATGCAGCTTATAAAGACTGTCCGAATGCAAACAAAGCAATTTACAGTCGTGGTCGTGAAATAGTATTGTGGGAACTAGATCAGGCAAAAGATGATGTTACCTACAAAAAGGTATTTGACAAATTAATGGGGATGTACGACAATCGTATTAAATACTTCGGTAATGACGAACGTTATCCTACTGCATGGATTTTAGGAATAAAAGGTTTAGACTATGTTGCTAAAGTGAAAAACGATGATTTAAAAAAGCCTGCTTATGAGTGGTTGTCAAAATCTATAGAAGGCTTAAACGAAAAAAGTGAGTTGTCAGTATTAAATCAGTTCGTTTATTTATCTTATGGAATTTACAAAGCCGATGCCACTCATACCGAAAAATTTATTGCCGATTACTTAAAAGTTAACTCTATACTTGAAACTTTGGTGAACAGTGAAGAGCAGAAAACTGCCGATTTAGCTTTACAAACTAAACAAAGTCTGGAAACATTATTTGCTCAGAGTGGTGCTGCTGATTGTAATACATTAGACGGAATTTACAAGGAAAAAGTTGCTGCAAAAAGTACAGATAAAGATTTTCTGAATAATGTAATCAGTTTTTACCGCAGGGTAAGGTGTAATGAATCTGAGGTTTATTTTGCGGCTTCGGTTGCTGTTCACAAAATTGAACCTACTGCAGAGTCTGCTGCAGGTTGCGGTGCAATGTCATACAAAAAAGGTGAATTCAGTAATTCAATTTCATTTTATGATGAAGCAACAAAATTAACGACTGATAAATCTTTGAAAGCTGATTATCAATATACTATTGCTCAGATTTATTATAAAGAAATGGGCAATTACCAAAAAGCACGTGAGTATTCACGAAACTCATTAGAATTTAATCCAAACAATGGTAGTGCTTATATTCTGATTGGTATTATGTATGCTAAGTCAAAAGGCATTTATGATGACCCAGTTCTTGCAAAAACAATTTATTGGGTAGCTGTTGATAAATTTATCAAAGCAAAACAAGTAGATGCAAGTGTGGCTGCTGATGCTAACAAACTTATTAATACATATAGTGACTATTTCCCAACAAAAGAAGATATTTTCTTTCAACCTCAATTAAAAGCAGGTTCGCCTTGGACAGTGGGAGGATGGATTGGTGAAACTACAACTTGTAGATAATAAAATGTTTAAATTGATATCGAAACATATAAATAATTTTTCAAACAACATAACAACTATCATTACGGTAGTTGTTGTGTTGTTTTTTGTGTTTTCGTGTACCGAGGAAAAACAGGAAAGAATTGCTGCCATAGTTGACAGATCGGCTATGCCGCAATTACATGCGATGGACATTACTACAGTAATTTCCGATTCCGGAATTACACGTTACAGACTTTCAGCACCACAATGGGATGTATATGATCGGGCCAATCAACCTTATTGGGAATTCCCGAAGGGAATTCATATTGAAAGATTTGATTTGAATTTGAATGTAGATGCAAACATACATAGTAAATATGCGAAGTTTCTGGAAAATGAACAACTTTGGGAGCTGAAAGACGATGTAAGAGCTACAAATTTAAAGGGTGAATTATTCGAAACTGAACATTTATTCTGGAGTCAGCG
>CAYNHC010000194.1:2893-6703 GCA_964396705.1 uncultured Paludibacter sp. | reverse complement strand
TTTATATTAATAATTATCTTGAAATCTATTTAATACATGAAATTTAAAACTAATGAAACGGCATGAATACCCCCATGTTGAAGAGTTTTAACACTCCCCTTTAGGGGTTGGGGGTAATTTTTCTAACCAAACTATACCTTCCTGCGGATTTTTTCCATAACCATCGGCTCCAATGGTTTGTGCAAAATCTAATGACAGTGGCGCACCTCCAACGATGATTTTTGTTGCTGGCGATACAGATTTTATTGCTTCAATCACAGGTTTCATATTTACCATAGTGGTGGTAAGTAATGCTGAAATTCCAACAACTGCACCCGGGTTTTGCTGAACAGCCTCTACGAATTTTTCGGTTTTTACGTCGATGCCCAGGTCTATAACTTCCCAGCCTGCACCTTCAACCATCATTCCGAAAAGGTTTTTCCCAATATCGTGTAAGTCACCGAAAACAGTACCGAGAATAAATGTTCCTTTGCGTTGAACGGCTCCACTCGCGAAATAAGGTTTTAAATGTGCCATGGAAGCGCTCATAGCTTTGGCTGAAAGCAACATTTGCGGAACAAAAATCTTATTTTCACTGAACTTCTGACCCACTTTATTCATTGCAAAAATTAGTGCATCGTTCAATATCTCGCCAGGTGTTACACCAGATTCCAACGCTTCTTTTGTAATTTCGTCGGCTCCGGGTTGTCCTTTCATTTGTGGAGGATAAGGTGATGCCAGATTGATTTTTCCGAATTCAACACATTCGGACAATTTGCCTAATAACTCGGTATTCATAATTATAATATTGATTTTTATTTGTTTGTAACTGAAAGTTTGTGTCTATTTCAATAATAAAAGTACGGGTGCGTGCTATTCAACTTAATTCAACAATCCATAGCACAAATATCTACGATTGAATAGACGTGTGTAAACTCTATTTGTTTCCTGATTTTATAAAATAATTCAGGAAACAGCTGAAATATTCAACCTGTAATATTCTTTAAAGATATATGAAATAAAGTATTTGGAAAAATGTATTTGAAAAATGCGTACAAAAACATAAGAAAAAATGTTACTGCTCAGCACTCTTTTGTTTTTTAAGTAGATATGCAAGTATTTGTAATATAGCAGAATGGGTTCTTTGCCACGGAGTGGTTAAATGTGAATAACCCCCAGTAAGTGAAGCGCAACTGGGGGATAACGAAAATAAATGACAGTACATTTGATTTTCTGTTCGACTTGTCGAACAGAAAATCAAATAATTATAATAATTGTTTGGTGCTGAGTAGTAACAAATAATTATCCTTTTTAAAATTCATGCCAAAAAACATTGTTTTAAAACATAATAATATAAATTGAATTTTGAAGCTAAATTCATACATTGCAAATCGTTTTTTGAAAAAAGAATTTTTCCTAATTTATTTAGTTATAATCATTTTATATTAATACAGTATGAAAGTATATCAAACAAATGAAATTAAGAACATCTCATTATTGGGTAGTTCTGGCTCTGGGAAAACCACTCTTGTTGAAGCAATGCTTTACGAGAGTGGTGTTATAAAACGTAGAGGAACAATTGCAGCACAAAACACTGTGTCTGACTATTTCCCTGTAGAAAAAGATTATGGTTACTCAGTTTTTTCAACCATTATTCAAACTGAGTGGCTCGACAAAAAACTTAACTTTATTGACTGTCCCGGTTCAGATGATTTTATTGGAGGGGTAGTTACTTCACTAAATGTTACCGACACTGCTCTTATTCTTATCAATACGCAATCGGGTATTGAAGTCGGTACTGGAAATCACTTCCGATACACCGAAAAATTCAACAAGCCGGTTATTTTTGTAACCAACCATCTCGATCACGAAAAATCTGATTTCGACAAAACTTTAGAACAACTAAAAGAAAATTTCGGAAATAAAGTTGTTCAAATTCAATATCCGGTTAATGCAGGTTTACAATTCAACGCTGTAGTTGACGTTCTGAAAATGAAACTTTATCGTTGGAAACCTGAAGGCGGTGTACCTGATGTATTGGAAATTCCTGCCGATCAAATTGAAAAAGCTCAAAACCTGCATAATATTCTTGTGGAAGCAGCTGCCGAACATGATGAAGAATTGATGGAAAAATTCTTTGATCAGGGGTCTTTGTCTGAAGACGAAATGCGTATTGGTATCCGAAAAGGATTGTTACATCGCGATATGTTCCCTGTATTCTGTGTGTCGGCAGGTAAAGATATGTGCGTTCGCCGATTGATGGAATTTGTTGGTAATGTAGTTCCAAGCGTAAATGTAACTGAAAAACCAACAACTAAGAACGAAATTGAAGTTGCGCCCGATCCAGCCGGACCTACAAGTCTTTATATATTTAAAACCAGTGTTGAACCTCATATTGGTGAAGTTTCATATTTCAAAGTGATGAGTGGCAAAGTAAAAGAAGGTGACGATATGATTAATATTGATAGGGGTACAAAAGAAAGAATAAGTCAGATTTTTGCTGTAGCCGGTCAGATTAGAACAAAAGTTGATGAATTAGTGGCCGGAGATATTGGCGCAACAGTAAAACTTAAAGATACCCGCACAGGCAATACTTTAAATGTTAAGGGTTGTGATTATGATTTCAAAGACATAAAATATCCTGAACCAAAATACAGACGTGCGATAAGAGCTGTTTCGGAAAGTGATGAGGAAAAATTAAGTGAAGTGCTGACTCGTATGCACGAAGAAGATCCCACATGGATTATTGAACAATCGAAAGAGCTCAAACAGACCATTCTTTACGGTCAGGGAGAATTTCACCTTCGCACACTAAAATGGCGTGTAGAGCACAACGATAAAATTCCGATTGAATATAAAGAACCGAAAATTCCTTATCGCGAAACGATCACAAAAAATGCCCGTTCGGACTATCGTCATAAAAAACAATCAGGTGGCGCTGGTCAGTTTGGAGAAGTACACATGATTATTGAACCTTATTATGAAGGTATGCCTGCACCCAACGTGTTCCATTTTGGAGGTCAGGAATATAAAATCAGTAATCGCGATACTCAGGAGTATAATCTGGAATGGGGAGGAAAGTTGGTTTTTATAAACAGTATTGTAGGAGGTTCTATTGATGCCCGCTTTTTACCTGCCATTCTGAAAGGAATAATGGAACGTATGGAACAAGGACCTCTAACAGGTTCGTATGCCCGTGACGTACGCGTGATTGTGTATGATGGAAAAATGCACCCTGTGGATTCAAATGAAATTTCATTCCGTTTGGCCGGTCGTAATGCTTTTTCACAGGCATTTAAAGAAGCCGGTCCGAAATTGCTCGAACCAATATATGATGTGGAAGTTAATGCACCATCAGACCGTTTGGGAGATGTAATGAGTGACCTGCAAGGACGCCGTGGTATTATAATGGGAATGCACAGCGAAAAAGGATTTGAAAAACTAACAGCAAAAGTTCCTCTCAAAGAACTTGGCAGTTATTCTACAACCTTAAGTTCACTTACAGGTGGTAGAGCTTCGTTCAGCATGAAGTTTGCAAGCTACGAACTCGTGCCAATGGATATTCAGGATAAATTATTAAAAGAATACGAAGCTTCAAAGAAAGAAGAAGATTAATCAAGGGCTTATTTTATTTTTAATTTTATATAAAAAAGGAATGTTTCTGAAACGAAATGTTCCTTTTTTTATTTCGTTAAAAATACTCTTCTTAAAACCTAAAAAACGAACAATAGGATAAATCATAGTTAAATGAGAGAAGGCTGGACGTTGGTTGGTGGGAACCAGCGGTCAGCGCAGCTAATTAATCGCACCCTTCTGTATTAGATCCCGATT
>CAYNHC010000194.1:0-2793 GCA_964396705.1 uncultured Paludibacter sp. | reverse complement strand
ATTTATAAGCAGAATCTTTAGCGGAACACAGTTCCTGATAATACATTACGACGGAATTGCAAATACCGTCAAACAAGTGCGATGTTTTGTACTTTTAAAGAACATATCCGTTAGGAAGGGCTCAAATTACACAAATTTATTTTTTTGCAAATTATCATTAGTGTCAACCAATGAATTGATCTTCCAAATAAACTATTCGCTCCTTTAGCTTCACATTTTCTTTAGTTAGGACATCGAGTTGTGTAGTTGATCTATCAATCCTTCCACTGATAGATTTAAATAATGAGACAATGCCTGAAACTTGCCCCTTCACCCATATAAGGTGCTGTTATTCTATGCAATACAAAATGTTTGCAGTATTTATTTCAACTTCTCACACCCACAATCGTAAAATATTCTGTATCATATAATTGGGGTGTTGAGTAGTTACTACATTTTAGATAAAAACTATTTTCAACCAATTAACATTATTTAACTCCAAAAATTTGGATTCGCATATACGGCGATATATCTTTGCAGTGTACTAATTCACTAATACACCAAGATACAAATACAATAAAACATATTGTTAAATTCAGATAAAGATAAATCCAAAGAAAACAATGTATCTGTCTAAATAGAAAAGAACAAAATCGTGTAATAAAAATAAACTTTCATCGTCAAATTAATATAATATATTGAGATTTAAAATTACATAAAACTAAAATTAGAGAATAAATTTTTTAACAATAATAATTTACAACAAACTTATAAAAAAAAAGTCATGAAAACTTCAAACAAACTTCAAACAATTAAAATGATGGCTTTTACAGCTATAATTTTTGTCTCAATTCCCAATTTTGTAAATGCAAATACTACCGTTAAAGGTCAGGTTTTAAACAATCAGAATGAACCTCTTGAGTATGCTACAGCTACACTTATCTGTCCGGAAACAAAGAAAATAGCTGAAGGAGATATGTGTAACGCTAAAGGTGAATTTATTATTGAAAATGTGGAGCCTGGCGATTACATTCTGTCGGTGAGAAAAGTGGGCTTCGAAAAAGACGAAACAAAATTGATTTCAGTAACAGAAAATACAGAGGTTCAGGAAATTAATAAAGTCGTTTTAAATGAATCGAATGTAATGCTTGACGAAATTGTAGTTGTAGCCAAACCCGTTAAAAAGGACATGGTTGAAAATCTATAATGCTTATGATTAATTATTTCATCCTATCGAACTGGATGTATCCATACGGACTGAGCATCTGATATTTGATAATTGACATTATAAAAAAGGAATGCTTCTGAAAAGAAATGTTCCTTTTTTTTCATTTAGTTAAAAATATTCTTCCTGAAAACCTAAAAAAACCTTGTAGATGTATCATTCAGAACAATAATTATTACTTTTGTCTTTATAAGATTTTAATTCAATGAAACCCAGATTAGTTCATATTTTTTGCTCTTTATTGTTAATGATTGCAATCAACAATTTGAATGCAATTGAGCCCTATTGTACAAATCTGGGTTTCGAACTAAAAGATTTCACAAACTGGAGAGGATATACATGGGTTGATAAACAAAATGGGACTTACACAAATCCGGTCGAAGGTTTTTTAATAAATCGACATCAAATAATTACCACTCAGGGTTATGATCCGATACTTGGAGGAACTAAACTAAAACTGATACCTGATGGATTTACTGCTTCGGCAAAACTCGGCTCTACTTATTTGGGCAATGGAGGTTTGCATCAAAGTTTGCGTTATGACATTGATGTTACTGAGTCCAATGCTTTGGTTATTATGCACTATGCTGTTTTACTGCTCGATCCATTCGATGCCAGTCACGAGGTTATTGATGAACCCCGCTTTAAATTAACCATATTGGATGAACAGGGAAATACAATACCCGACTGTGCAAATTATGATGTATATGCAAGCAATGCCCGTGTTGGCGGTTGGCAAGAAAGCCCATATTCCAGTTCGGGAGGTAGAAGTTATTCAATTTTCTGGCGCGATTGGACTGCAGTAGGTATCAACCTTACAAATTATATCGGTAAAAAAGTAACTATTGAGTTTCTGTCGGCAAATTGCAGACGCACAGGGCATTTTGGTTATGCCTATTTCACAGCGGAGTGCCTTCCTTTGTACATTAGCGTGGATTATTGCACAGGTAATAGCTATGCAAGACTTAACGCACCTTCCGGTTTTGAGTTGTACGAATGGAAAAATCAAAAGAACGAACCTGTTGGAACTCAACAGAGCTTAATTGTAAATAACCCGTCTGAGGGCGACACTTATTCTTGTTCTCTCATTTCGGCCACTGGATGCGAAGTAAGCCTTACTTCCACAATTTACAGGTATGAGCCTAATGCTGTGTTCAATAATGATTTAATTGATTGTAATACGCTGAATAATACAATTCATTTTAATATCAACAACCCTCCTACTCATGGTTGGTTAAAGTACAATTGGGATTTTGGCGATGGCACTTCTTCAACCGAAGCGGAACCTGTTCACTTATTTGAATCTGTTTCAGGTTGGACTCCGGTTACTTTAACCGTAGAAAATCCTCCATCATCCTGTAAAGACACATATACTAAAAATATTGAGATTTTTAATCCTCCGTACATCAAAATTGTTGGCGACACAACCTATTGTCCGGGTGAAACTGTAACGCTTAAAGGGGTGGGCGCCGATCATTATAACTGGAAAGTGAATGGACAAATATACACCGATATTGATTCGATAATAGTTGGAGCACCAGGGGGTCGGGTGGAACTAACAGGTTTTACAAGCAATAATGAATGTTCGA
>CAYNHC010000193.1:0-6734 GCA_964396705.1 uncultured Paludibacter sp. | reverse complement strand
TTATCATTTTGCCATTTTTGCAAAATTCCACTGATTGGGATGCATTTATTTCTGTAGGTCTCAATTGTCCTTCACCCCACAAAATCTGACCAAATTCTAATTTGCGGTCTGTTTTGGCATCCTGAATGCGGATAATTTCCCAATATCCGGGAATGTCTTTTTTATCAAGCGATTGGGAAATAGCTTGTCCCTTATTTCCAAAATATCTTTCAGGTGATACTACCGGCCAACCATCATTTGTCCATTTCATTTCACGGACATGCAACACCATCAGTTGATTATCCGGCGAGAGTCTGCCTTGATGTGCCATAAAGAAATCACCCTTTTCGTTGGCAAAAACTCCACAATGACCTGTACCTGCCCATCCCACATGGTTTTTAAACTGATAAGGATGGGTGAGAATTGGATAATGATTGATAGTGTCGCGTAAATCATGTCCAAAATAATCAAGAAACGGACCTTCAGGTTTATCAGCCCTACCCACCCGTACATTGTAAGTTGTCATCAATGGGTCGTAGGATGTAAAAAGATAGTATTTTTTAAATTGTGGGTTGTAAATAATTTCAGGCGCTTCAATATTATCTTTTTTAATATTCAATCGGGTTGCTACAAAATGTCCCTGATCGTAGGCTGTAACCGGAAATCCTGTTTCAGGTTGAAGTTCCAATGCATATAAACCACCAAAGTACGAACCATAATGCATCCACATTTTACCTGTCGTCACATCAGTTATAATGCTGGGATCAATAGCATTCATTTTATCACCCCGTTTGGTTTTGACTACTGCACCTTTCTGCACCCAGGGTCCTAACGGAGAATCAGACTCTGCTAATCCGATATAGGATGTTTGCAGACCAAAAGCAGAAACACAGTAATAAAGTCGGAACTTACTTTTATATTGAACAGGAAATGGCGCCCATATATTTGTGGCTCCCTTATTGTCGGATTGTAAAAGAACCCATTCTTTTGCTTCCTTTGGAATTGAATCAAACGCCCAACCTTCGAAATTCCAGTTCACTAAATCTTTCGACGAACGAACCTGAATATTGCCTGTTTTTATATCAGGCCTTTTTTCTCCCTGATTTCTTCTCTGAAAATAAATAGCATCAGTGCTGTACATATAATAAGTATCGCCAACCCTCAAAACTGCGGGGTCGTGCACATTGTAAGTCCCCCAACTTTTATAATTTTCGAGCGACGAAATATCCCTATAGTCATCTTTCCATGGATTTGGAGAAGCTACCGGATTTCCTGCATTTGACAAAAAGATATTTGACAAACTCAGAAGAATAAATAATAGGCTGTTGTTATGTTTCATCGTCGGAAAAATGGTAATAAAAACCACATTAGAAACAATAGTTATTTTATGAATTTGAAAAATAAAACTATAGTGCCTAATGTGGTTAAAAAAAAGGTGTTATTTCAATTCAACCGTAACCACGGATTTAGCCGGAATTTTAACAGTCAAAGTGCCATTTTTATATTTGGCATTTTTGAAGTTTTCGAGTGTTACCTGATACGGATTATCGAAAGTATTGTAAGTGCCAATTTCTTTGCCTGTTATTACTTGTCCGTTTGTGATTTTAGCAGCTTCTGATCCACGCACATCACATGTTACTTCCATCTCATTCTTAGGGTCAACATTCACGAATGTAATGTGAATAGCCCCTTCTTTATCGATAGATGCAGTGGTTGACACAGCTTTCATTTTGCGGTTTAACCGACTGTAATCGGGACAATTAATGGTCATCGGAAGCAACGTTGCATCCTGATGCACTTTGTACATATCGAAAACGTAATAAGTGGGAGTCAAAATCATTTTTTCCTTATCAGTAAGTATGATTGACTGTAGCACATTCACCATTTGAGCCAGATTTGCAATTTTCACTCTATCAGCATGTTTGTGGAAAATATTCAAAATATTTCCGGCTAACAAGGCATCACGAAGTGTATTTTGTTGATATAAAAATCCGGGGTTGGTTCCGGGTTCAGAATTGTACCATGCACCCCATTCGTCAACCACAAAACCTACACGCTTCATTGGGTCGTACATATCCAGAATCAGGGAATGTTTTGTAACCAATTCATCCATTTTCAGTCCGTTTTCCAATAATTTGAAATAATCATCTTCAGTAAATCCGGTTGCATTCCCTTTGTCATTCCAACTTGTTGTCATAGTATAATTGTGTAACGATATTCCATTCATCATGTGGCGCGGAATGTTTTTCATCAATACTTCAGTCCAGCGATAATCATCCACATTTGCACCACCGGCAATTTTATAAAGGTGATTTTCACCATAATTGCGAGCATAAGTTGCATAACGCCTGTAATTTTCGGCATAACCTTCGGGAGTCATATTACCTCCACAACCCCAGTTTTCGTTTCCAACACCAAAATATTTTACCTTCCATGGTTTTTCGCGTCCATTTTGCTTGCGTAGTTTTGCCATAGGACTTTCGCCATCAAAAGTCATGTATTCCACCCATTTCGACATTTCCTCCACGCTTCCACTGCCAAGATTTCCACAAATGTAAGGCTCAGTTCCAAGCAGTTCGCAGAAATTCAGAAATTCATGTGTCCCGAATGAGTTATCTTCAACCACCCCACCCCAGTGCGTGTTAATCATTTTAGCACGCTTCTCACGTGGTCCTATACCGTCCATCCAATGATATTCATCAGCAAAACAACCACCCGGCCAACGCAGATTGGGAATTTTGATTTGTTTTAACGCAGCAACAACATCATTACGATATCCGTTAGTATTCGGAATAGTAGAATTTTCACCTACCCAGATACCTTCGTAAACACATCGTCCGAGATGTTCTGAGAATTGACCGTAAATATGACGGCTTATTTGTACAGTACCCTGATCGGCATTTACAATAGCTGTCGCTTTTTGCTGTCCATAAGCTACAAATGTTGATGCAGTAAACATCAATAAAGAAATTGTTTTTACAAAAATGTTTTTCATGTATTTATAAATTTATAATTATTTATTTCTCAATTAATATCCATAGGATTTTTAGTTTACAAAAATAGCCATAATTTTCATACACCATAGAGGATAAAACGCCCTATGTGGAGGACAAATTATTGATTGTTTGAAATAAAGAAATCCATAGTTTTGTAACTGTTTTTTATAAAACACAAAAATTACGATTTTTTTCACATAAAAAATTAATTAATAATCTTTTGTAAAACATTTTAAACATTCATATTTTCGCGAACCACGAAATTTGTGTAAATTTGCACGCAATAATTTTCATAGCCATATTTACTCAATATGGTATGATTAATAAATCATTAAACAAAAAATCCTATGTCATTTATTGCAGAAAGAATTCAAATTGAAGGTCTTACATTCGACGATGTACTGTTAATACCTGCTTATTCCGATGTTTTACCAAGAAATGTCAACTTGTCAACCAGCTTTTCGCGCCGCATTGAATTAAAAATTCCGATTGTTTCTGCTGCTATGGATACTGTTACTGAAGCGAAAATGGCTATTGCTATTGCTCGCGAAGGTGGAATAGGTGTTATCCATAAAAATATGTCAATAGCCGAACAGGCAAAGCAGGTTGGAATTGTAAAACGTGCTGAAAACGGTATGATTTCTAATCCTGTTACAATCCAAAAAGGAGCGAACGTAGGGGATGCACTTGCATTAATGTCCGAATATAAAATTGGCGGCATTCCTGTAGTAGATGATAATGGTTATTTGGTTGGAATTGTCACAAATCGCGACCTCCGTTTCCAGCGTGACATGAGCACAAAAATCGATGATGTTATGACAAAAGAAAAATTGATCACAACTTCACGTACCACCGATCTGGAAGCAGCAGCTGACATTTTACAACATTATAAAATTGAAAAACTACCTGTCGTTGACAAAGACAATAAGTTGGTTGGGCTGCTTACTTACAAAGATATTACTAAGGCTAAGGACAAGCCAATGGCATGTAAAGATCCTCAGGGACGTTTACGCGTTGCCGCCGGGGTTGGTGTAACGTCTGATGTTTTCGAGCGAATGGAAGCATTGGTACAAGCAGGAGCAGATGCCATTGTTATTGATACAGCACATGCACACACAAAAACTATTATTGACACCCTTCTTGAGGCAAAAAAACGCTATCCTGAAATTGACTTTGTAGTAGGCAATATCGTAACTGCCGAAGCAGCATTGGCATTAGTCGAGGCTGGTGCAGATGCAGTAAAAGTAGGAATTGGACCGGGATCAATTTGTACCACACGTGTGATTGCTGGCGTAGGAATGCCGCAACTCTCAGCAATTTATGAAGTGTCAAAAGCATTAGAAGGAACAGGAGTGCCAATTATAGCTGATGGCGGTATCCGTTATTCAGGAGATATCGTAAAAGCATTGGCAGCAGGATCAAATTCTATTATGGCTGGTTCGCTTTTAGCCGGGGTTGAAGAGTCGCCCGGCGAAACAATCATTTTCAATGGTCGAAAATTTAAGTCTTATCGTGGCATGGGTTCCCTCGAAGCTATGGAAAAAGGTTCGAAAGACCGCTATTTCCAGGAAAAAGAAGAAGACATGAAAAAATTGGTTCCCGAAGGAATTGCCGCCAGGGTTGCATTCAAAGGTTTATTATACGAAGTAGTTTACCAAATGATTGGTGGCCTTCGCGCTGGCATGTTTTATTGCGGTGCAGCCAATATTAGCGACTTACACAAAGCTAAATTTACACGCATTACCAATGCCGGAGTTGCCGAAAGTCATCCGCATGATGTGTCAATTACAAGCGAAGCTCCTAATTATAGTCGTGGAGAATAAAAAAAAACTTAAAAAATTCCATTTGTTAATAACATAATTGTACTTTTGAGCGTTAAAAAACATTCGACTATCATTTTGTTAATTCATTTAACTTATTTATGAAATCACTATTTATTACATTATCTACCTTTTTATTTTCAGGAATTATTTTCGCACAAGCGAACGACCCTGTTTTAATGACGATTAATGGTAAATCTGTACCAAAATCGGAGTTTGAATACATTTATAATAAAAACAATTCGAACAATTCTTTGGATAAGAAAACACTCGAAGAATACGTAGATTTATTTATTAATTTTAAGTTGAAAGTTGAAGAGGCTAAATTTCAGGGACTTGATACTACCAAGTCTTTTATTAATGAACTTGCCGGTTATAGATCGCAGCTTACAAAACCTTATCTTACCGATCAGAAAGTTGATGAGGATGTACTCCGTGAAGCATATAACCGGATGAAAGAAGATGTGGATGTGAGTCACATTCTTGTTCGTATTCAACAAGGAGCGACTCCTGCAGACACACTCGCAGCATGGAATAAAATAAAAACAATTCTGAAACGTCTCGACAAAGAAGATTTTTCAAAAGTGGCCAAAGAAGTTTCTGAAGATCAGTCGGCCGAGCAAAACAGCGGTCATTTGGGCTGGGTTTCTGCCTTCCGGACGGTTTACCCATTCGAGACAGTAGCTTACAACACTCCAATAGGTAAACTTTCGAAACCGGTACGTTCTTCATTCGGATATCATATTATTAAAGTACATGGACGTCGCAATTCATTGGGCGAAATTTTAGTTTCGCATATTATGCGTTTCACAGCCCAGGATGATAACGAGAAAAATGCCAAAGCAAAAACAACTATTGATTCAATTTATCAACGTGTACTGGCGGGTGATGATTTTGGAAAGTTAGCATCTGATTTATCCGAAGACCGTGGATCGGCAACTAAAAACGGTGAACTTCCCTGGTTCGGATCAGGACGCATGATTCCTGAATTTGAAGAAGCTGCTTTCGCATTAAAAAACACAGGAGATGTTTCTCTTCCGATAAAATCTGCTTATGGCTGGCACATCATTAAATTGCTCGACAGAAAAGGATTGGACACTTACGAAAACCTTAAAGCTGAACTCGAACGACGTGTAAAACGCGACGAAAGAGCCAACATTGGTCAGCAAGCGTTCGTATCGAAACTTCGCAAAGATTATAATTATATTTTAAACAATGAAAGCGTTAATGAATTCGTCAAACTATTAGATACTAAAACTTTAGCTGATTCCATTTTTCAGATTGAGATATCAAAATTAGACAAGCCTTTATTGAGTTTTGCTGACAGGAAATTTAGCCAGGCTGATTTTGCTTCCTATCTTAAAAAGAATAATTTTACTGAAAAAAGCATTGCTTCTGAAGTTATTAATGAGAAAATAAATGCATTTTCGGAAAAAGAATTGTTGAGTTACGAAGACAGTCAATTGGAGAAAAAATATGATGATTTTAGATTTCTCATGCAGGAATATCACGATGGAATTCTGCTTTTCGAAGTAAGCAATAATGAAGTTTGGGAAAAAGCATCTAAAGATACTGAAGGATTGTCACAATATTTTGAAAAACATAAACTTGATTACAAATGGGAAAAACCTCATTTCAAAGGTCGTGTTATTCAATGTAAGGATAAAAAGACTTTAAAAGCTGCAAAAGCAATTGTTAAAAAGTCGGACAATGATTCAATTGACAAATATTTAAGAATACGTCTGAACGACAGCATTCAATATGTAAAAGTTGACAAAGGATTATTTGTAGAAGGCGACAATAAATATGTTGACAAAGAAATTTTCAAATCTAAAGCACCTGTTGTACCTTCAGAAGATTATCCTTATGTGTTTGTTATAGGCAAACAACTTAAATTAATGCCTGAAAACTATACAGATGTTCGCGGTTTGGTAACTGC
>CAYNHC010000192.1:0-6765 GCA_964396705.1 uncultured Paludibacter sp. | reverse complement strand
ATTCGTAGCAAATACCCTGGAAGAAGTGAAACAACTATCAAAATATGTGACATACCCTATTAGCGAAAAAGTTAATACCATCATTCCAAAACTTAAAGCGTTGGGAATATCTGTAAAATTTGACAATAACGACAATAAAAAACCCGGATGGAAATTTGCTGAATACGAACTGAAAGGTGTACCTGTTCGATTGGCAATGGGTGCTCGTGATTTGGAAAATGGCACAGTTGAAGTTGCACGCAGAGATACACTTACTAAAGAAACAGTTTCAATTGAAGGTATCGAGAATTATATTGCAGAACTTTTAAAGGATATTCAGTCAAATATATTCCAAAAAGCCTTTGACTACCGCGCTTCAGTTACCCGTGAGGTAAATTCTTATGATGAATTTAAAGAAGAAATTGAGAAAGGCGGATTCTTGCTTTGTCACTGGGATGGAACTCCGGAAACTGAAGAAAAAATCAAGGAAGATACCAAAGCAACTATTCGTTGTATTCCACTCGAAGGAGATAAAACACCGGGAGTTTGTATGGTTACCGGCAAACCTTCGGCTCAGCGCGTAGTATTTGCAAGAGCATATTAATAAATAAATTATGAAAAGGCTGTCTCAGAAGTTTTTTTGAGACAGCCTTTATCATTTTAAATTACTCCAGATTCTTCTTGTATTCAGATGGAGTAACTCCATAAATTTTCTTGAAACATTTACTGAAATATCGCGAATCACTCATACCAACCATATAGGTTATTTGTGAAATATTATACTCACCCGATTTTAAAAATTGAGCAGCCCTTTTAATTCTCATTTCACGAATAAATTCAATAGGTGCAAGTCCGGTTAAACCTTTGAGTTTATTAAAGAAAACTGTTCTACCATATGCCATTTCAGAAACCAAATCTTCAACGGTAAGTTCACTGTTATCAATATTCTTCTCCATAAAACTTAATAGTTTCGCAATAAAAACTTCATCCTGCGAAGCCATCTCTACTTTTGCCGGCTCCAGTTCAAGTAAATGTTTACGGTATAAATCCTGCAAGCGACGTCGTTGTTCAAGTATATTCTCCACTCGTGCTTCGAGCAAAACAGGGCTGAAGGGTTTGGTTATATAATCATCGGAACCGGATTTCATTGCTTCCAAACGACTTTCATCGGCTGATTTTGCAGTGAGCAAAATGACCGGAATATGACTGGTTCGTTCATTTTGTTTGATCAAAGCAGTCAATTCAAGCCCGTCCATGTTTGGCATCATTAAGTCGGTAATGATAAGATCCGGTATCAGTTTCAGCGCTTTGTCCCAACCTTCTACCCCATCCACTGCAGACTCAATACGATAATTTTTACACAATACTTTTTTCAGGAAAAGACGCATTTCATCATTATCTTCAACAACCAGAATCATTGGAGCTTCCTTGATTGAAACAAAATTCTCAAAATCATTAACTGATGCTTTTTCTGTTGAACTTTTCTGTTGCGAATCATTATTATAATCGTCTTCAATTATAAAATCAACATCCTGACCAAAATGCTCTTTGCCATTAAAAAAGGTTACTGCAAAAGTAGTCCCTTTACCGGGTTCACTTTCTACTTCAATTTTTCCTTTATGCAAATCTACAAGTTCTTTTACAAGATTTAAACCAATTCCACTACCTCTTTGATTACCAAGATTTTGTATTTCGTTTGCCGATGTAAATCTTTCGAACAACACTGAGCGTTTTTCACGCGGTATTCCCATACCTTCGTCAATAACTTTAACCTGAATATCTCCTTTCTCTGACGCTTTATCAATTCTTACTTCGATTTTCTTGCCCGATGCAGTATATTTGAATGCATTTGATAATAAATTATAAATAATAATATCCGTCTTGTCTCTGTCAACCCATAAAACAATTTCACCGGCATTGTTTACAAATTGAAATTCAATGTTTTTATCTACAGATTCTTTACTGAAATTTGAACATATTTCCTTTATAAGTTTATCTAATCGGGTTGGTTGAATTTTCAACCTCATTTTTTTATTCTGGATTTTTCTGAAATCGAGTATTTGATTTATTAACCGCAACATTCGATTGGCATTACTCTGCACAACATGCAATTGCTCTTTGGTACTTTCACTTATCTTTTCTGTTTTCAGTATATTCTCTACCGGACCCAAAATAAGTGTGAGCGGAGTTCGAAGTTCGTGTGATATATTGGTAAAAAACCGAAGTTTGATATCTGTTACCTTTTGTTCAACTTCCACTTCGTTTTTAAGCTTAGTGTATATGGCAGTGAGATAATAAACAGCATAAAGCAAAAGTAAAAAAAGCAACAAGTAAATAATGTATGCAAAAGGTGTTTCCCAAAATGAAGGTAAAATCTTTATTTTTATAACTTTCACATTATCAACCCATACACCTTCATTATTTGTTGATTTCACCTTGAAATAATAAGTACCTTTCGGTAAATTGGTATAGGTGGCTTTCCGTTGATTTCTTACATAGTTCCAGTCCGACTCAAAATTTTCGAGCATAAAAGCATAATTTATTTTATCTGAATTTGAGAAGTCAAGAGCTGCATATTCTATGCTAAAAACCGATTGCTTATGAGTTAATTCTATAACTTCGCATGTACTAATACTTTGTTTTAAAGGCGAATTTTCATCTCCGACTTTCACATCGTTATTGAACAATTGGAATTTTGTAAATTCAATAGGAGGTTTTTGGGTACTGACTTTTATTTTCGAAGGATTGAAAAAATAATATCCTTTATTACTTCCAAAAAGTATCATACCATCTCTTGTGAGTAAACTTGCAGCTTCCGAAAAATGGGCATCACTTATTCCGTTAAACATATCGTAATTTTGAACAAAATTGTTTTTTGAATCAAAACGTGATATGCCATTTTCAGAACTCAACCATAAAACACCCTGCTTATCTTCCTGAATACTAAGGACTATATCGCTAAACAAACCCTGTTTAGTTGAGAAATTTTTAAATGTGGCCGTTGATTTTGCGGATGCTTTTGTCAGTAATTTGTTTAGCCCTCCACCAAATGTAGCAATCCAAAGCTGATTATTTTTGTCGAGATGGAGAAAATGCACATCATTGTTACTTAAACTATTCTCAACATTGGGCAATTTTTCAAGATAATAGACTTTCATTTTTGGGGTCAATAAATCATTGATTTGCAAAAGTCCGTTAGTAGTAGCAACCCAAAGCGTATTATCCTTATCCTGAAGGATATGTCTTACTTTTGAACAAGTATTTACGGGGTAAGTAAGCTTGTTTTTGTAATTGATAAAATTAATTTTTCCATTTTCATCGTTTACAATATTTAAACCTCCTCCAAAAGTACCAATCAGAATTCGATGTTTGGAGTCTTCAATAATACTATAAATATTGTCATTAGATAAACTATTGTTATCTAACTGGTTATTTACAAAACGCTGAATAAAATATGCCGGTTTTCGTGATTTTGATACATTAGGAGTTAATTTGATAACTCCTGCTCCTTTGGTTCCAATCCAGATATTTTTTTTACTGTCTTCGAGCATACAATATGCCAAATCATTGATTTTTTCTCCCTGCGATAAATTTCCGTTTGCAGACAATACGCCCAGTTCCTTCAACTTTTGATCGAAAACTCTAATGGTTCCATCCTTGGTGGCCATCCATATTTCTCCGTTCGACATTTGCTTCAATGCCCGAATCTCATTAGCTGTCAAAGAATTAACATGATTATTAACTTTCCCAAGCCTGAATTGCGGAGTATAGAAGCTTATTTTTTCGAGACCCTTATTATAAGTACACAACCAAAGATTTCCCTTGCGGTCGGAATATCCGGAGTGAATAATATTTGAAAAAAGACTTTTCGGTGAAAAAGGTTCGTTATAGAAATATTCAAGTTCATCTGTTGTTCGATTATATCTCGAAAAACCACCACCCTGCGGATTAACCCACAATGAATGATTAACATCCTCAATAACTAAAAAATTGGGCAAAACTGACACTCTGCTTACTTCATCGGCTCTGAGTCTGAAAAATTTCAACGAATTGTCACTTAAACGATATCTGAAAACACCGGTTTGCTCAGTTTCGAGCCACGCAATTTTATGCGAATCTACTTTTATCGAAATAAAATTATTTGATTTTATTAATGGCGAATTTGAATTATTAAAAGCATTTAGTGTTTGATTATTAGTATTATATATAAAAAAACCTGCTTTGTTGGTTGTAATTATCAAATTATATTTATCAATAGCATCAATATCAGTAACGGATGTAATTTTATTCAGGCTAATCTTTTTAAAATTATCGTCTGTATTCGAAAACATCCACACATTTCCAATGTTATCGCCCATCCACAAATATTCTTTGGTTTCGAATACCGAATAAAAAACATTTGAATTCTCTTTTCCATTAGGTTGAAAAGTCTTTATCTGGTTGGTTTTCGGATTAATGTTATGCATCCCATTTCCTGTTCCAACCCAAATATTGTTTTTTGAATCTTCAAAAAGGAAATTAATTGTATTGTTAAGTATCTGATTTTGTGAAAAAGTTGAATACTCAATGATTTTCACTTCTGAAGTTTTTGGGTCAGTTATCACACGAATGACTCCAATATCATTCGTTGCTATCCATATTTCTCCGTTGGAAGTTTCGATAAATCTGTTTTCGCGCTCAACATTGTAAGTGAATCGGTTGGTAGATAAAGGAAGGCTATAAAATTTTTCTGTTTTGGGGTCGAATCGATGAAATTTACCATCATAAGTTTGAAACCAGATGTACCCAAACTTATCTTCGTGGATATAATCTATTCGATTATTCGAAATATTACTCGGATCGCCGGGACGGGATTTATAGATAGTAAAGTCATAACCATCAAATTTATTTAATCCATCCCAGGTACCAAACCACATAAAGCCTTTGCTATCCTGCATGATGGCCATGACTGTATTCTCAGATAAACCATTTTCCACTGAATAATGCTTAAATATTACATTTTCTTCAGCTTTTATATTGTAAAGGGTAAGTATTACCAATACAATCAGGAATAATATTCTTTTACTCATTTGTAGAAAAAATTAGATTTAAAAGGTCTTATTGATCATATAAAACAAATCAATAATTCAAAAAAGTCAGCTAAATAAAAAATATCGAATTTACTATTCATAAATGATACTTTTGCAGAAAATCAAATAAAATACAATTCAATATCAGACAAAAATACGTTTATTAATGTACAAATATAAAAAAAACCGGACTTATTACGATAAATAAATCCGGTTTAACAAAAATACTGATTATAAAGTTACTCCTGTTTTGAAAATTGAGATTTCGCGATAATTTTTCTTCTCGTTATTTACTTGTTCACCACTTGCAACTTTTATTATATATTCGATAAAACGCTCATTAGCAGCTTCTATTGATTCATTTTCGACAATAGTACCGGCATTGAAATCAATCCATGTACCTTTGCGGTTAAACAAAGGCGTGTTGGTAGATATTTTCATGGTTGGTACAAAACTTCCGAATGGAGTACCACGTCCTGTGGTAAACAATACCATGTGACATCCACTTGCTCCAAGTGCTGTAGCAGCCACAAGGTCGTTGCCCGGAGCACTCAGCAGATTTAAACCTTTGGTTTTGATTCGTTCGCCATACATCAATACGTCCTTTACCAATGCTTTACCACATTTTTGAGTACAACCCAGCGATTTTTCCTCCAATGTCGAAATTCCACCGGCTTTGTTTCCCGGCGAAGGATTTTCGTAAATGGGTTGATTGTTTTTTGAAAAATATTCTTTGAAATCATTGATTAATAAAACTGTTTTATCAAACATATTTTTATTAACACAACGGTTCATCAATATAGTTTCAGCTCCAAACATTTCCGGAACTTCGGTGAGCACAGTACTTCCACCCTGAGCTATAAGAAAATCGGAGAAAACGCCCAACAACGGATTAGCTGTAATACCCGATAAACCATCAGAACCACCACACTTCAAACCGATCTTTAGTTCCGATAGTGACACATCTACCCGTTCATCTTTCGACACAACATCATAAATTCCACGCAACAATGTCATTCCTTCTTCATATTCATCCTCCACTTTTTGCGTTTCAATAAATTTAATACGGCTTTCGTCATAATCTCCCAGCATTTCGCGGAAATATTTCACCTGATTGTTTTCGCAACCAAGTCCAACGACAAGCACACCACCTGCATTGGGATGTAAAACCATATCACGCAATACTTTGCGGGTATTCTCATGATCGTCGCCCAATTGTGAACAACCATAATTATGTGGATAAGCCACAATGGCATCCACACCTTTTCCCTGCGTTTCCATGCGCAATTTCTCAGCCAGTGAATTAATGGTACCGTTAACACAACCAACCGTCGGAATCAGCCATATTTCGTTCCTCACTCCCACTTCACCATTGGAACGTTTGTAACCTTTGAAGGTTAAGTTGCGATTCGGAATATCCAGACTAACATCTTTAGGTTGATATTCGTAGTCGAGTAATCCCTCAAGATTGGTTTTGATAGTCGTTTCGTTTACCCAGTCGCCCATTTTTATTGCAACACGAGCATGACCGATAGCATAACCGTATTTAATAATATTTTCCTTTTCGGCCACATTTGCCAGAGCAAACTTATGTCCCATTGGGATATCAGCATTAATGGTTATTTCTACACCATCAACTACCACTTTTTCGCCGGTCTGTAAAGCCTCAAGAGCCACAGCTACATTATCGGCAGGATTTATTCTAAGATATTTCATT
>CAYNHC010000191.1:4898-6778 GCA_964396705.1 uncultured Paludibacter sp. | reverse complement strand
GAATAATTCACAGCCATATAAAATCCGTCGCGCCAGTAAACAAAAATTCCTTCCGGATAATCCTCAGTTGTAGCTCCGGCTTTTGTGTACATCTCGCGTAAAATGTCTTTTTCAAGTTTAGAATCGTCGGTGTCGACACCTATGTATGTGACTGTACCTTTGCCAACCTTGCGTTTTACTACAGCAACTTTTCCTTTATAGAACTGATTATCGTAAGTGGCAAGCACTTCGGTGTTTTTATCGGCTTCGAGCAAATCGCCCCAGTTGTTCCAGTTGTAGTGCGATGATTTCATCACAATATCTCCTTTGGCATAACCCGAAAGCATATCGGTAGCTTTTACACGCGCTCCGATAAGACCTGAAATAGGAGCAGCCCATTCGCCTTCCCAAAAATGCCCGTCGCGATCTTTTGTTGCCGTGCGACAAGTTAGTATCAGATGACCTCCGTTTGTCACATAATCGTTCCATTTCTTCACCAAAGTCGCATCGGCCAGTTCATACGCCGGAACAATCAGGAATTTATACTTCGAGAAATCTGCAGTTTCGGGAATTACATCGGTGGGAGCACCCATGGATTTTGCCATCTCGAGAAATTTGACCGGATAGTTCCACGCATCCCATTGGAAGGTTTGCTTTTGTCGGTCGATAGTCCAGTAATTTTCGAGATTCCAAAGAATGGCCGTTGACCGTGCAGCCAGTTTTTCGGGCATCTTCGTACCCGGTTTGTATTGTTTCCTGAGCTCTTTTATTTCCTTCATAAATTGGATATAATCTTCCCCTCCCTGCGATGGTGTCACACCATCTGTTTGAATTACCCCGGCATGATATTGCTCTGAGCTATACAAAATCTGACGGAAACGGTAGGAGCAGGCGAGCTTGCCACCGGCCGCAAAGCTGTGATACAACCACATGCGCACCGTACCCGGCATCAGAAGCGGATTGTAACTACCCCAGTTTACCGGTCCGGGCTGCATTTCCATTACTCCTGAAACGCCTCCAACTGATTTGTAATATTCGGCAGCGAAAAGAACAGCTTTGCTGTCACCCAAGCGAAAACCTATTTCGCCAATATTATTACTGCCTCCATTGGGATACGCTGTGTAAGAAGCAAAATCCATTTTTTTTGTTCGTCTTGGATCAGCACCCGTGCAAATGGCGGTGTAATTTGTGGTGATGTATTGCGCTTTCGAAATGGAATTACGCAAAGCAGTTGCCTGAAAATCGAGAAATTCTGCCTGTGCATCGGCCAGATAACGTTTAAAATCGAGTAAGGCGTGAGGATTGTTGCCCCACCAGCCCACTAAGCTGGGATTTGGAATAATCACCTGATCGAAATTATTGAACCATTGGCTCCAGAAAGCGGCTCCCCAAGCCGTGTTCAAAGCGTCGACATTTTTGTATTTGTTTCTTAGCCATAATCGGAAAGCTTCCTGCGAAGAAGGGCTGTAGTCGGGAATTGCCGGAGGCTCGTTATCGAGTTGCCAACCAATCACGTTTTTATTTTGCCCGTAGCGCTTGCCCATTTCTACCACAATTTTTTCAACAAACGCGCGGTATTTTGGATTGGTGATAGAACCTAATCCACGTGTGCCATTCTCGGAACGGATATAATGGCTTTCCATGATGAAAGTTTCGGGATAATTCACCCGCATCCATGTAGGAGTGGTTGCCGAAGGTGTACACATCAGTACTTTTAGCTTGTTTTTTACGCACAAGTCAACTACCTTGTCCAGCCAGACAAAATCGAATTTTCCTTCTTCGGGTTCCATTTTATACCAGGCAAACTCGGCCAGGTGTACAAATTCGAAACCCATATCGGCAATTTTCTTAATATCCCGTTCCCATTGGTTTTCGTTCCAATGCTCGGGATAATAATAGAT
>CAYNHC010000191.1:0-4798 GCA_964396705.1 uncultured Paludibacter sp. | reverse complement strand
AGTAGAAATAACTCAAATCAAATATTTTATCAAACAATCAATTCTTGTTAATGTATATTGCCTAATTGATTATCTTTTACTTCAATTCAACATCACCAATGCAATACATATTTTTTTGAATTGCTTTCTTATTTATTCATTCAATTGATAATTAATCGTTTTGTTTTATTGATAAGCCTTTAGTTGCTAGCCATTTACGGCAAGCTTCAGTCCATGTTGATTCCGTATTGTTTGAGCGACCCAATCCATATCCGTGGCCACCCGATTGGTAAATATGAAGTTCGCACGGAATATTATGTTTTTTCATAGCTAATGCGTATTCGATACTGTTCTTGACTGGAACTGTACCGTCATCCATCGAGTGTATCATAAATGCCGGTGGAGTTTTATCTGTAACTTGCAATGCATTCGAAAAATGTTTTACCATTTCCGGTGAAGGATGCATTCCAATCAAATTCTCGCGCGATCCCGCATGAGTAATCGTAGAATCCATTGAGATTACGGGATAAATTAACAACGAAAAGTCCGGGCGAGCACTGGTAGAATCTATCGGATTGTACACTTTTTCATCAAAATGAGTTGAAACAGTGGATGCTAAATGCCCTCCGGCCGAAAAGCCCATTATCCCTATTTTATGTGGATCAATGCCCCATTCCTTTGCGTTACGGCGTACAATACGAATTGCTTCTTGTCCATCCTGCAACGGGGCGATGGATTTGTTTTTCATAATTGCATCATCGGGCAAACGGTAATGTAAAACAATAGCCGAAATGCCTAAATCATTAAGCCATTTGGCGATTTCTGTACCTTCGTTTTCAAATGAAATCCCATAATAACCACCTCCTGGACATACCACAACTGCCATTCCGGTATTTTTGTCGGCAGGTGCCGGATAAACCTGAATAGTAGGTTTTGTTACAAACCTTATTTTAATCCAGTAAGCAGAATCGACAATTTGCTTATAATTAGGATTTTGGATTGAACCGGGCACTTTCCCATTCCACACTTCAATAGTTTTGCTTTGAGCCGAAATATTCCCGGTTACCATTATCATGCAAATGAATGCCAACGTTATTTGTTTTAGACCTGAATTTCTCATCTTCTTTATTGTATTGATATACATTGTTTTATTAATCACTTTTTTTAATACTTTTATATTGCTCCTCGGTCTGATACTGTTAATTTATTATTCTGTCATCACATCTACTTCGGCATACCCGGCCACAATATCGCCAAAAGTATTTTTTAGTGCTTGAAGCTTAATAAAGCGTGCTGTAACAGGAGTGAAATTCTTGATCTGCATCAAAGGGTTATTCTTAATATTCGAAAACTCTCCCTGATCAACTAATTTCCAGTTCTCGTTGTCGTCGGATACATAAAAGGTATAGGTAGTAATGATGCCAGCGCTCCATTTGTTTTGATCGGGTAAATACCTGAATCCAATCATTTTATAGCTATTCCCAAGATCGATTACCAAATCCATAGGCATTTTTACATCTCTTTGGTGCCACACGCTGGCAGGATCTCCATCGATAATTGTCGCAGCTTTTTCATCATTTATTCCAACAAGCTTCCAGTTTTTTCGGGAAATGTCAAATTTCTCCATGCCTACAGGGCTGCTTTTGCGCGAAGTAGGATCGTACGAAATTGCTTTTACAACCACTTTCCCATCTGCTTGGAAAGGGCCTGTATATTTTGTTGAGTTTGCAGTCGGTTCGCTACCGTTCAATGTATAATAAAAAATAGGGCCAATGTCGTTTGTATTTATGGTCACCTGACCTGATTGGTTTCGGATAATGGCAGGAGCATAAAGAAATACCGGTGCATTATAAACTCCAATATTGGAAATAACCGGACTGCATTTGGAATCGGTTACACTGAATCGAACCTGAGTTGCCTTCACCGCCGGGAAACGCAATATCCTTTTGTAACCAATGGTTGTTGCTTTGGCCAGTTCCTTCCAACTTCCGTCAACCAGGGCTTCTAGTTTGAAGGCTTTTACGCGTTGCCCCAAACGAATGTATTCTTGCACAAGGAACCGATTGAACAAGGTTGGTTTACCCAAATCAATGGTCAACGAAGCAGTTTTTGTATTATCATCCGTAGCCCAATAGGTGCTTTTCTTTCCATCGACTGCCATAGCTGCGCCAAACTTCACTGATTTTCCGCGAACATTCGATGCTTTTGCTTTTTTATTCAGGGCGATATTAACTGCAAATGATTCTTTTACCGCTTTAGCAAATTCAATCCCATTTTTTTCATCCGTCGGGTGGATTAATCCATTAGGCATAATCGGGAAGTTGAGCAACATAGTACCGTTGCGTCCGATAGAATGATAGTAAAGATCCATCAATTGAGGAACGGTTTTCACTTTGTTGTCTTCGTTCGGGTGGTAGAACCACTCCGGACGAATGGACGTATTTACTTCGGCCATCACCCATGCATTCCCGTTTTCCAGACCAAAATGCAACATATTCCAGCCCACTTCACCTGTAGCATTCAACAAGCTCCAGTTTGTTTCGCCAACAGAACCTTCTTCGGTACCTACCCAACGTAGGTCACCACGTTCGCCGCCATCATTCCAAATTACACATTTCGGTTGTAACATATGAATCAGGGCATAGGTTTTTTTCCAGTCGTAATAGGTTGTTGCGTCAATTTTACGTGTTTCGTTAGCACCACCGTAGTAGCCGTCTCCACCATTTGCTCCATCGAACCACACTTCGAAAACCTCGCCATAGTTGGTCAAAAGTTCGGTAAGCTGGTTACGGAAATAAGTTATATATTCCGGCTTTCCGTAGTCGGAGTGATTTCTGTCCCATGGCGAAAGGTAGATCCCGAATTTTAATCCGTATTCTTTACAGGCATCGGCCATTTCGCGTACCATATCGCCTTTGCCGTTTTTCCATGGGGCATTTTTAACCGAATAATCGGTATATTTTGATGGCCACAGACAAAAACCGCAATGGTGCTTGGCGGTAATAATAATCCCTTTCATACCCGACTCTTTGCAGATACGCGCCCACTGGCGGCAATCGGCCTTTTCGGGGTTAAACAGCTTTACATCTTCATTCCCAAAACCCCACGACTGGTCGGTGTAGGTGTTGAGCGAAAAGTGCACAAAAGCATAGCTTTCCATTTCCTGCACTCTCATTTGGTTTTCCGATGGAGTTGGGCCACATGCTGCCGGTGTTTTTACCTGAGCCATGCCCGTACTTGTTGATAAAAATACAAGAATAACTGCGTATAAAAAAGATCTTTTCATATTGATATGTTGTATATTACAATTTGTATCTAACCGTTTTGATATTTATTTCAGTTTCTTCCAATGTGGGCGAATTCACAGTTAGCTTTATACCGCCAGCTTTATGTGTACTTTTAATTACTAGCTGCACACGTCCTTTCCAGGCTTTTCGAGTATTACCTACATAAGAGTCAAGATCTTTAATATCAGCATTACCTACTCCGGCTATCGTTCCTTCGCCTTCCACTTTAAACGTCAAACGGTTATTGGCATTGGGTTGTAGCACTCCATTTTTATCTGTCAACTCAACAGTAACAAATATTAAATCCTGACCATTGGCCGTCATTTCTTTTCGGTCGGCTGTAAGTTTTAGCTTTGCAGCATCGCCGGCAGTTTGCAGAATGGTTGACTCCATTTCCTTATCATTTTCTACTCCGACAGCTTTAATTACTCCCGCAGCATATGGAATCGGAAAAGTAGCTTTAAACTGCTGATCGCGACCGGTTGCCTGTTCGCCAACCAACTTATTATCCTGATACAGTCTTACTTTCGGATACTTGGAATAGACTTCAACCTGAATGGTTTTTCCTTCAAAACCTGGCCATGTCCAACTTTCCCAAGTTGGCCACACCGACCACCATGTTTCTTTGATTTCCAAAGGTTCAGGAGCTGGTTCGCGCACTGCCATGTGGAGTTTTTCGTTGTTGTTATACAACATGCTCCGATAATGCGAAATGGGCTTTCTCCATCCAATCAAATCAATATCGCCACAATAGGCAGCATGAATGGGAAACATGTCGTTGTCCCAGTTTTCGCCGGGTGTTTCGCCGGAATAAAAAGTACGACCAATGCCTGCTTCGCCGAGATAATCTATCGCCGTCCAAACAAAATCGCCGATAACGTAACTATTTTCCTGCACCAATTTCCAATTAGTAAAAGCATCTTTTGGATAAGATTCGGTGTGAACTATCATACGCGAAGGCACTCTTTTATGATCGTCGGGTGCGCTCCATAGATTGTAATTATATCCTGCAACATCATGTACCGCCATAAGCGTATCGAATTTTGACCAATCCTTACCAATATTCACAATGGCTGATGTAATCGGGCGGACGGCATCAATTTTCTTTATCGCATTTACAAGCATTGTGGCGGTTTCGATGGCCGAATGATCGCCTCTCTCCGGTATTTCGTTGCCAATGCTCCACATGAAAATGGAAGGGTGATTGCGGTCGCGCAATACCATTGCATCCAAATCGCGCTCCCACCATTGGTTGAAATATTTAGAATAATCGTTAGCGTTTTTGCCAACTTTCCAGCAATCGAATGACTCGTCCATTACCAATAAACCCAATCTGTCGCAAGCATCCAAAAATGCTTCGGTAGGTGGGTTGTGAGAAGTACGAACTGAATTGAATCCACCAGCTTTTAGCAATTCAACCTTGCGCTCCTCAGCACGGTCGAAAGCAGCAGAACCTAAGCAACCATTTTCGTGATGTACACAACCGCCGTTTAATTTTACCATTTTCCCATTGAGTTGGAATCCGTTTTCGG
>CAYNHC010000190.1:0-6817 GCA_964396705.1 uncultured Paludibacter sp. | reverse complement strand
AAAAACTATGCCTAACACACGTCTATGTCCATTGGCTGGCTGACCCCGATAAATCGGGACAAGCTGTGCACTTTGCGGGTTTTGCTCCCGCATTCACTTTGTCGCTGTGCGACAGTGAATGCTCCTGCAACTTGCTTGTGCCCAAAGCCTTGGTCGTTAGGCAGAACAGCAAAAAAAAGAGCGATATTAGTTTAATTGAAAAGATATTTGTTTAGTTATATTAGTCAGAATCAATAAAAAACATTTAATAATGACATCTAAATTAAATTTTATAATTTTTTTCTTCGTATTACTCTTGTTATCTTGTGAGAATGAACAATTGAATTTCGAGGCACCTACGATTAATATTATTGAAACAAAAAAAATAAATAACAATACAGGATATATTAAATATCAGATAAATAAGGGATATGGTGCAAAAATAAAAGAATTAAATGCAACATTTTATGATATCACCGATACAACTATGCAAGTAATAAAAAAGAACTTGCAACTTAAAGATTCAATCCAATTTACTGACTCTGCTTTATTAAGTGATTTGATAGATAAACATGATTATAGAGTAATTATGACTTTAAAATCAGATAAAAATGAATATAAAAGCTCCTCGAAAACCTTGTTATTAGCTTCAATTTACGATGAAACTTTTTTAGGAATTCAAGGTTGTGATTTATATTATTCATCAGATGAAGAAATGTATCTTGAAGAACAGAATGGATTCTTGATAAAACCATATATTAAAGGTCGATATTTGTTTGTGAACATTTATTTTTCTGATACCTTTATTTCGAAAAACAAATATGAGTTTAAACTAAATGGTACTATTCCACTTACCCCACATTCTTCGTATTCCACATATTCTAATTATGTGTTTTGGGGGATGGATATGCCAGAAAATCTACCTGCAGGTGTATATACACTAGATATGTATGTAAATGGAAAACGATTTACAGCTTTCACAAAATTACGTGTTTTTCATGGCAATTATTCAGAAAGTGATATTTCAACAATTCCTATAACCTTGTATCCTTCTTGGAGCAGTACAGAATTTATTTTGAATGATAAGATTTATTATATTTACAGATACAATATGGCCTATTTTGATTTGATAAAAAACAAATGGGTAATAAGAAATAGTATAACATCAAATGAGAAAAACGTAGGGGTTGCAAGTACACAAGCAACTTTTAACTATAATAATTCGCAATATTTATTTGTGTATTTTTATAAGGAGTTATCTAATTTGCCTGGCACATTAAAACTCCTCAAATATAATGATACGATTGATAATTGGCAAGTAGTTACAGATTTTCCTGACTTTTACGATTATGATGTTTTTACATTTAAATTAGGAGATAAAGTGTATTTGGGTTATAAAAGATCCGAAAAAAAAGAGTTTTGGGAATTTAATCTAAAAGAAAAGAGCTGGTCACGAAAGAATGATATACCAAAAGAAATTGGTGGATTCATTACAGGTACATGTACAGATGAAAATACGGGGATTTGCTTTACCTGTTATCGGGAACTATGGCAATATACACCTGCCTCGGATAGTTGGCAAAAGCTAAGCACCTTGTATGGAGGTCCATATTCGAGAACTACCGAAGATTTGGAGTACAACAAAGGATATATTTATATGATGGGAGGATATACATATACTGCTTATGGTCAGCAATATTTAGGTGATATTTGGAGATATAATATCGCCAACAAAACATGGGAATATGTATATTTATGTCAATTTACGTATAATACATCAGCTCCAAAGTTTATTTATAACGATAAAATACTAATGATACCTTGTTCGGGCTACAATACTTATTGTAAGGCTGAAATAACGTTATAAATCAAAATTGATAAAAAAACCGAAACACAACCATGTACATAAATAAACTTAAAAAAGTAGCTACTACTCTTTGTTGGCTTATATTTATTTTGATTAGTAATATGTCATGTAATTCAATTATCGAGCCCGAGTTGCCTTTGGATAATTTGAGTAATTCTTTAGGTAATTTTGAGCTAAAAAACACAAGGTCAACAGCTCGTAAGATATTGTTGGAATGGACTATATCTACCAATGCGACAAAGTATGATATTTTAGTGAACGACACAATAAGCATATCAAACATTAAAACCAATTCATATTTATTAGATCGTTTAGAGCCAAATACATTTTATAAAGTGTCCATAAGAGCTTACGACAAAAATAATTTTATTAAAACAATAAGCAGTACTTTAAAAACTACGTTTGAATCATTGAACGAAATAAGTATGCTTCCTTTTGGAAGATATGAATACCAACGAATCAATATCACTCATTGTAAAGTAACCAGTGATAATAATTATATAATTCTAGGAGACGCCTGGATTCACGATAAAACTTATAAAATTGTATTAAAAACGGACAAGAATTTTAATATCATTTGGAAATTTAATTTTGAAGGGGGTGTTTTTGATTATGGGAATAGATTTTTAGGTCAGAATATTAAAGAGTGTAATGATGGTGGATTCCTAATTATTACACAAAGGCTCAATTTTAAAATCTCAAAAGATGGAAATATAGTATATCAAAACAAGTATGAGCTGGTAAATTATGAACCAAGAATACAAAACGGAATTGAAACAATCGATGGTAATTTTTTATTTGTTGGTAGTCATTGTTGGATGTTTAACTCGAGCTCTGACACTTTATGGGTAAAAAAAATTAATTTAGATAATATTACAGATGTAATCCAAAATGATGCTGAAAGCTATTTTGTATATGGATATAAAAAAATAAGTAGTGAATTATCAGATGAGAGATATAATATCAAACTAGTCGAAGTAGATAATTTAGGTAATCAGTTGAATGAAATTTTATACCCAGTTTCTGACGCTTGTACTTCAAGGCTTTTACTTAAATCAAATGACAACAGTTACTATTTGCTTTCACATTCTACTTTTACTTATTATGCCGTAATGTCGGAATTGTGTGTGACTAAAACCAATAACCAAGGAAAGGAATTGTGGACAATGCATACATATCCAGAATTAAAAATGGCAGTAACTGTTAACTCAGCAAGAGTTTTACAGGATAATTCTTTGCTTTGTTTATGCTACTATTCAGGTTCTCAATATTACTTTGTATATGAGATATCACCAGATGGAAAAATAACAAAGACTTTTAGAGCTGGGGACATGTATGTTCCTATTTTTGTAGATAAAGATGAAAATGGAAGATATACTATCTTGACACAAGGGGGGTATATTTATAATCTTAGTATCGAAAGATAGATTATCAACAAAATACTTGAAGTAAAATTAATAAAATAATCTAGATAAAGTCGGGTATTTCTACTTACTAGAGATTCCGTGTATAAACATATATGAAAATATAAATTATGGACAACCAAGTTGCTAGCCCTATAACACTATTGTCACCTGCTAGCTGACATTGCATTTTGCAGTTGTTGCGCCCGCATTCATTTTGTCGCAGTGCGACAGCGAATGCTCCCGCAAACCGCCAAATGCCCAAAGCCTCGGTAGTTAGTGGTCAGACTAAAAAAATAAAAAATATTGCAATCAAGAAAAATAAAACAAAAGTCATATGAAAAGAATATTAGTATCGTGCATTTTAATTATTATCATTTCAATGTTAAAGCTTCAGGCACAATGTGTAGTTGATGCGGGTGTGAATCAGTTTATAACTGCTGAAGATAAAGCTCAGCTAAAAGCTAAATTGTTGGCAATCCCAAGTTTTACAACTCTGAATTATGGTTCCACAACCCTTTTGAATTCAATTCAACAAATATCGGATAGCATTATTTATGGTGCAACTTCGACGGGTACATTTTTCAGAACAACCGATGCCGGAAAAACATGGTTCACTTCCAACTGGGGGTCCACCAATTCATTAGCCGGCATACAGTTTTACAACAAAAACATCGGATTAGCATTTGGTACCAATGGAACGATATCTAAAACTACCGACGGAGGAAACAGCTGGATTGTGTTAAATACAGGGCAAACATATTCTTTTAAAGGAGCCTGTTTTATTTCATCAGATATAATTTTAGTTCACGGGATTGGATTTATGGATGGATATTTGTTAACAACTGATGGAGGTCAAACATGGAAACTGCGTTCTGTTTCAGGGACAACATCTGTATCCAAGTTATATTTTCTGGATAATAAAACAGGATTTCTATCCGGTGGAAATCAGACAATATTTAAAACAACCGACGGAGGTGTTACCTGGATATCTCAGTCCAATCTAACTGGCATTTCACCTGCAGGTTATTCATTTCTCAGTACTGATACAGGTTTTGCTTACTCCAATTCTTCAACCTCAATATTGAAAACAATAAATGGGGGAGCCAGTTGGTCAGCTATTCCGATTGATACTGTATATACTGAATATTATGATGAAAACAATCCTTCTGCTGGAGGATCAGGACTATATTCTCTTGCAAATTCAAATTTCAATAAATTGAAATTTGTAACCGACAAAATCGGTTATATATGTGGATATAAAACAGTCTCAAAAGGTGTTTACGAAGGATTTGTGTTGAAAACAACCAATGCAGGAAAAATCTGGAAATTGTTTTATACCTATAATGCCGGAGCCCGGTTTATAGGATCCGATTTTATTGCAGAAGATCAGGGCTGTATATTTGGTTCAAGCTCCTATCTGAGTATGTTAACTCAGCCAGAACAAACTATTGATAATGGAACATATAGTTGGACACCTGTAACAGGGTTGAGTAATCCAAATATTGCCAATCCTATTGCGCAGCCAACTGTTAATACAACCTATTATGTTACAAGAACTGAAAATAGTTGTATTTCAACCGACTCAGTCATGGTAAGTATTGTTCCTTTAAGTCTGAAAATTGGTGATAATCAATCAGTAGTATGTTCAGCAAAAATTCAACTTCAACCGACATTGAATTTCAGCGACTATTCAAAACTAAAATTTAAATGGACGCCTTCTAATGGGTTAAGTTCAGACACAGTGGCTAACCCTGTTGCTACAGTTTCGTTGTCAACTCAATACATATTGAAAGTAACTACTCCGCTGGGTGAAATAGCTCAGGATACAATACATATAAACGTTTCAAATCTATCGTTGAGCGGCAATTATATATATGGAGGTATTGTGAGTGGCAATAAAATAAGTTTATCACCAGTGTTAACCACCAATTATAACGGTAATGATAAAATAACTTATAAATGGTCTCCATCTGTTGGTGTTAGTAATGATACCATCTTAAATCCTACACTTGAAGCTAAAAATGCAACAACTACCTATACCATTACAGCAACTGTTCAGGGAGGTTGTAGTACATCAGCAACTGTAAAAATCAATACCATCAACATGACGCTGGATTTGGGTGATAGCAAAACAATGAGTTGTGGTACTCCTTTACAATTAGGTGTAGCATCAACCAATTATACGGGCAATAAGCTCAGATATAAATGGACACCTAATTATGCAATAGATAATGATACAATTGCAAATCCGGTTGTGTCACCATTGAAAAACACAGTTTATCGTCTGACAATAACCAATCAGTATGGTTCTACAGCAACCGATAGTATTGGGGTAAGTGTGACGGCAATTGCGAATCCGAATATCGCTTATGTGGGTGTTTCAGAAAAAAATAAAAATGTGATTGTATGGAATTCAGAAAGTAATAGCAGTGTAGTTTCTTATAGTATTTACAAAGAGAGCTCGGTAAAAGATGTATTCATGAAAATTGGTTCGGTAGATTTCAACTCGTCGCGTCAGTTTACTGACACCTTGTCGAATCCGGACATACAGGCTAGTATTTACAAAATAAGTCAAACTGATGCTTGTGGTTTTGAATCTGCATTAAGTGCTTACCACAAAACTATGCATTTGACTATAAACAAAGGCATTAATAACATTTGGAACTTGATATGGGAACCCTATGTAGGTACAACAGTATCTACTTATAATATCTATCGGGGAACCAGTAAGGGAAACATTTCTTTAATAGCTTCATTGTCAGGCAACAATTCGCAATACTCAGATATAGCCGCTACTGGTGATGTTGTTTTTTATCAGGTTGAAGCTGTATTATCTACAGCCAGTGGTATGAAAAAGAAGAATGGCAACAGTAGTAAAACAGTAACAGCTTACTCCTCACGCTCAAATATTGCAACTAACCAAAGTGAGTATAATAGTTTGAAATCCATTTACGATATTTCTGATTTTTTGGCAATATATCCAAACCCTGCCAGTAACGAAGCTACTTTGAACATTAGTTATAAGCTTTCAGGAAAGACTTCTTTGATTGTTTATAATGCTACGGGGCAAGTGTTGTTTTACCAACAGCATACCAGCAATATTAATAAACTGGATATTTCTACATTGACAAAAGGTTTATATTTTGTAGAAGTGAAGAATGATACATTTTTAGGTAAAACCAAGTTAATCGTGAAATAAATCCCACGCTGGAACAGGTCTGCGAACTGTGCCAGATACAACAAGCAAGAATTAAGATTCATAGCTTCAATTTGTTTAGACAGGGATTAAAAATTCGCGCAAATTGAGCAAGTGTAGGAAAAAAGTTGCGCAAGACAAGGTGTTTTGATTATAATTGCCTGAAGATTATGCAGTGAAAGAATTATGTATATACATTTTTCAAAATAATGAGCCATGTCGATGCAGTTATACGAATTTTTTAAGGTGTTAATATTGAGTATATAATGATTTTGTTATTCGCAAAAGTATTCAATGAAGTAAAAAATATACGCATTTTAAATTACGATAGTCGTAGAGGCCTAAATTTTAAAAAGCTCCAATTACTTT
>CAYNHC010000189.1:3140-6828 GCA_964396705.1 uncultured Paludibacter sp. | reverse complement strand
CTGACCAAAATTCCTATTGTAGTTTATTATGGCGATTTTATACCTCAGCAAGAAACAAATGCTCCTTCGCTAAATTTCTGGCGCACTGCACTCAATACAGCTCGCCAATGGGCTAAGGTTGTAAATGCTCACGGAGGCGATGTGACCATTGTTCATTTACCCGAAGTAGGCATAAAAGGCAATACACACTTTCCAATGTCTGATTTAAATAATGTAGAAGTTGCCAATGAGCTTTCAACTTGGCTTAAAAAGAAAGGTCTGGATTAATATTCTAATCTCTAATATATTGTATTATGGAAACAATTATCCGCAAACTCTTAATCATATTATTCGTGAATGTAAGTATTATTTCAAATGCTCAAACCAATCCTTTTGGTTTGGTTTATCAGGGAGCAATCGCCAAAAATGAAATCAATCAGGTGAATATTCATCCGATAAGTTATAAACTGAATGGTATTGATATTGCAGCCAATGTATATACACCTGCTAATTACGACCCTTCAAAAAAATATCCGGCCATAGTAGTGGCTCACCCAAATGGTGGTGTCAAAGAACAAACTGCAGGATTGTACGCTCAACGGTTAGCAGAATCAGGTTATATTACTATTGCTGCCGATGCATCTTATCAGGGAGCCAGTGGTGGCGAACCTCGTCATACGGATAAACCCCAATTCCGCGTGGAGGACATCCACGGTATGGTTGACTTTGTCTCCAAATATCCGGGTGTTGATACAAACCGTTTGGGAGCTTTAGGAATATGTGGTGGCGGTGGTTATACACTAAAAGCCGTTCAATCGGATAAGCGGATTAAAGCCGTTGCGACCTTGAGTATGTTTAATTCAGGGGAAGTAAGACGTAATGGTTTTCAAAATTCCCAATTAAATACTATTCAACAACGCTTGAAACAAGCTTCGGATGCACGTGCACAAGAAGTCGCAAGCAGTAAAATCATCTATTCGGGCGTGGCAAGCATTACTGATGAAGAAATCGCTAAAACCTCAACCGATTTGTATCGTGAAGGATATGAATATTATTATAGAACTCACAAACATCCAAATTCAACTTTTTTGTACACAACAAGTAGCTTAATGGATTTAATGACTTGGGATGCATCATCTAATATGGATTTAATCAATCAACCTCTGTTGATGATGGCGGGAAGCAAAGCCGACACAAAATACATGACAGATGAAGCATTTAGCAAAGCAACCAATGCAAAAAGCAAAGAATTGTTTCTGATTCCGGGTGCCACCCATATTCAAACCTATTATGTTCCTGAATATGTGGCGCAAGCAGTAAATAAACTCAACGACTTCTTTAGCAAATATCTATAACAAACACGTTTTCTTTAAGCCTCCTCTTTTGGGGGAGATTTGGAGAAGGCTTTTAAAAACGTACCATTATGAAAACATTATTTTCAGCATTTATTTTACTCTTCATGAGTACTCAATTTACTTTCAGTCAGCAAAATGATGCTGTCAGTCCGGTTAAAACCTACACGAAAGCCGAACAGGAAATCATTGCCCTTTCCAAAGATAAGTGGCAGTGGATGGCCGACAAAAATGTAGATGCACTAAGTAATCTGTTTCACGCAAAAGCCGTGTTTGTACACATGGGTGGAGCATGGGGAACAGACCAGGAAATCAATGTAATAAAAAGTGGTGGTATTTGGTACAAAAAAGCGGATATCCATGAAGTATCGGTGAATGTTATTAACAATACCGCAATTCTTCTGAATAGAATTGATCTGTTAGCCGTTGTTGGAGGTAACGAAGTGACCAATCCGTTTGAAGTAACTGAAGTATATATAAAGGTGAAAGGGCAGTGGAAATTAGGCTCATTATCTTTTACAAGATTGATGACTCGTTAATATCTAAAAATCAACACATTTGAAAATGAAAAAAATATCCTTCTTTGCAGGAGTAATCATGCTCTTGTTAAGTATATCCGGCAACGCAAATGCACAAACTGACATGCAGGAAAATTCACTGAACAAACAACAGGAAAAGATAATCACCATTGCTGCTTTTGCCGCTAAGGGAGATTTGAATAAACTAAAACCGGAGCTTGTTGCCGGACTTGAAGCCGGATTAACGGTGAATGAAATAAAGGAGGTGTTGGTGCACCTTTATGCATATAGTGGATTTCCAAGGAGCCTCAGAGGATTACAAACGCTTATGTCAGTATTGGACGAACGCAAAGCCAAAGGTATAAATGACAATTGGGGGCGCAAAGCTTCACCTATAAAAGATACTCGTAATAAGTACGAACGTGGCAAAAATATCCTTGCTAAACTTTCGGGCACTACTCCACCGAAAGGAAGACCTCAAACCGGGTATGCTGCATTTAGTCCCGAAATAGAGACTTTCCTCAAAGAGCACCTCTTTGCTGATATATTTGAACGCGACGTGCTTACTTATGCTCAACGTGAATTGGTAACGGTTTCTGTATTAATAAGTATCGGTGATGCAGAACCAATGTTGAATGCACACATGAATTTATGTTTAAATGTGGGGATTTCGCCAGAACAACTGAAACACCTGATAGCAATAATTGAAGTAAATGTAAATAAAAACGATGCAGATTCTGCAAAAGTTGTTTTAAATGAATTGATTCAAAGCAAAGGCTTAGATGTTGAAAAGATGCAAATTGGTTCAAATAACAACAATGCAGCCGATCGGATTTTTCCTAAAGGAGTGATGATCAAAAACGATTATTTCAGTGGGATAGCCTGGCTTCAAATGCTGGTGAATGCTAATGAGAATCATGATATATCTATTGCCAATGTAGTATTTGAACCGGGAGTACGAAACAACTGGCATTCGCATGCGGCTGGTCAAATCTTGATCTGTATAAAAGGGAAAGGGTATTATCAGGAAAAAGGAAAACCAATCCAACTGCTCAATGTAGGTGATGTAGTTGATATTTTGCCTAATGTTGTACATTGGCACGGTGCTACTCCCCATGGTGAATTTGAACATATTGCCATAAATCCGCAGGTACACAAAGGCTCTGTTGTTTGGTTACAGCCCGTAACTGAGGAAGAATACAATAGCTACAAGAAATAAGCATAAAAATGAGCTTTTGAGAAACATGTATAATTTTTAGATAGCATACTTTTGCAATAGAGACTTGAAGATGAAATTGAATACCACATTTTCAGGTTGTTATCTGCCAAATACTATAAAAACACATTAAGCATGGATAAACAAAGTTCTGCTGTAAAAAATTACTCAAACATCGTTTTCGTACATTTTTTCAATAAAGAAACGATGTGTTATGAGAGAGGACATTGCCATTTCTTAATTTGTATTTTTGCCGGAGAACTCATCATAAAAGAACCTGAGAAAGGAGATATAGTTGTTTCTGCAGGTCAGTGTGTTTTTGTTCCCCGAAATCACAAGCTAACTTTTATTAAGCGTCCATCAAAAGGAGTTTCGTACAAAGGTATTACAATGGCCTTCGAACGGAACTTTTTGCGTCTTTATTACCAATCGTTGAATCAAAAACTGATTCCGTTAAATGGATCTGCAACTAAAGATTCCGTTATAAAACTACCTTCACTGCCCAATATCAATAGTTTATTTCTTTCATTATTACCCTACTTCGATTCAGACTGCAAGCCCAAAGATGAGGTAATGAAACTTAAACGTCAGGAAGGAGTACTTGCACTTCTTGACATTGATAG
>CAYNHC010000189.1:0-3040 GCA_964396705.1 uncultured Paludibacter sp. | reverse complement strand
TGGCCTACCGATTATTCGAATGGAAACACCATGCAATCTATTGATGAAATGCTGGAACGTCTTCAAACACCTTATATCGATTTGCTATACATTCATCAGCCTATAGGTAATTATATTGAAGCATGGAAAGAAATGGAGAAAGCAGTTGTACAGGGGAAAATTCGTGCGTTGGGTATTAGTAATTTTGATGCCTCCGACAAAGCTTTTAAAACAATTGTTGACAGTATGAAAATAAAACCTGTCGCTTTACAAATCGAGTGCCACCCCTATGCACAGCGTAACGATATACGGGAGAAGGTTAAACCTTACAACATGGTAATAGAATGTTGGTATCCGTTGGGGCATGGCGATAAAGGGCTGCTGGCTGATCCGGTTATTATAAAAATTGCACAAGCACATAACAAAACTGTAGCACAAGTCATACTTCGCTGGCATACGCAGGAAGGCTTTTCTGTTATACCCGGAGCTACTAATCATGATTACATAAAGGAAAATATAAGCATTTTTGACTTTAAATTAAGCAAGGAAGAAATGACTCAGATGCGTTCTTTGAACAAAAACCAACGTTTTTTCAACATGAATTTGGAGCAGCTTGAAAGAATGATTTTTAGAAGTTAAACATGAAAATTGAGCTTCTTAGAAATAATGTTTGAGCCTTACGGAAATACCATTCTATTTTATAAGTTTTAAATTTGCATTTACTTATTTTCCACTATAATACAGTTCCTTAAAGCAATGAAGTTATGAAAAAACAAACAACTTTCTTTTTAGCTCTCCTGTTTGGAGTTGTGGTAACTCAGAGTTACGCACAAACCTATTCCCTTAATATCGTTAAGTGGTCAGGGACAATGGCACAAAATTTAAACAGTAGTAGCGAATTGCTTTATCCGCTCGGGAATTTTGACCATCAAGTGACCCAGCCGGCACCGGGTGGAAACACTTCCGATGGAGGGCCACAGGCAGTATCGAATATAATATCGGTTTCCGGAGTTCCGCTTGTAAGGCTCAACAATGGCGTCTTGATGCCTCGTTTTGGACTGGGCACCCAAGTGCAGAGCATGGAAGGCGCAAATCAACGGCAGCAGCTTAACGAAACGGCTCGTGGCATGGTCATCTCAGCACTCAAGTCGGGTTATCGTCATCTGGACGATGCAATGTTCTATTATAATGAACGTGGTATTGGCTGGGGAATAAGGGAAAGCGGCATTCCACGAGAGGAAATATGGTTGACAAGCAAAATCTCGGGAAACCTTGCGAATGCGCAGAATGCGTTTGACGGAATGCTCCAACGGTTGCAAGTAGATTACATTGACCTCGTATATATCCACCACCCGGCTGGCACGCTTTCAGACATCCTTGCATGTTGGCGAGTGATGGAAAAGGAGTACAAGGCAGGCAGAATACGTGCGCTCGGTATCAGCAATTTCGACAACCGCATGGATGCATTCAACTATATCATGCAAAATGCAGAAATCAAGCCGCAAGTGGCACAGATAGAGTGTCATCCGCTTGCCCAAAGAAAGGAGGCCAGACAACTTTATGCAAACAACTACGATATTCAGGTGGAATGTTGGTATCCACTGAATCATAACAGAGATAACGTCGTCAGAAATGCTATACTCCAACAGATAGCTACTGCACACGAAAAATCGGTCTATCAGATTATTCTCCGGTGGCACATGCAAGAAGGTCTTTGTCCTGTTCCTGGAGCGACCAACCCTGCCCACATTCTCGAAAACATCAGTATCTTCGACTTTGAACTGTCCGATGAGGAAATGTCGGCCATCCGTGCCATTGACCGTGGCAATGCGGGAAGATCGTTCAATATTTCCTACGGTAACTCGAATTTCGGAAACTTCCAGGATTACACCTATAACCACACTTACACGCCTAATGCCATCGAATCTGTATTGACCGACACCAATAACCGTGAATGTCAAATTTTCTATTCAGGGAATCAACTCATTATAAATAACCTGCCTAATGGAAGACATAACTTCTCGGTTTATTCTGTAGTAGGAGTTTTAGTTCATAGTTCAGTTGTCGATTCAGGTTCGCCTACTGTTAATATGAATAATATTGGCAAAGGGGCTTATATAGCATTTGTAAATAATCAAGCTATAAAATTCGTAAAGCAATAAAATGCAATAAGTGCTTGCACATGACAATGTAAGATATGCTATCGCTAACATTTAACAAGTATTTTAGAATACTAATATTGGGCAATCAAAATTCTAATACAATAAATTAATTAATTCGTAATGAGACCATTAAATTCTAAGAAAAATCTGATTTTTTGGATAGTCGGTTTTTTTGCATTTCTATGGGTTGTGGTGCGAAGTGGCACAAATCCCAAGCGACTTACTTATCCTTGTCAACAAGCCCTGTATCCGGTTGCTTCATCATGGTTAATCGCATTGTTAGCTTTGGTAGGTGGTTCGTATATTTTAAAAAGATATGCAAAGTTTACTGCTAGTGGTATCGTTGTTGTCTTTATCGCTTATTTTATTTTTGTTTTTGTTGATTCAGGACTTGCAAGAGACATGGTTTCCTCTGTTCAGAATAACCAACAGGCAGTTCAGGTAACTTTGCCTGTTTGGGAAGTTGCAAATCCAGTTTCAAAAGTCTTTGCAATAAACAACATACCAAAAACTTCAGGTTCTCTTAATGGTGCCAATTCTGGTGTACCTAATGAGTATTTGTCCGATCCGGCAATTGACACCTTAATGCTTATTATGCAAAACAAAGGAGTTTATATACATAAAACTACAGATCATACTGATGGGATAGTTGGTTCGGATAATGTCGTTATTATCAAAGCAAATCTTCAATGGGATAACCAATGCTCTACGAATACCGACAGAATAAAAGGTTTGATTAATCAGATAATAAAACATCCGGATGGTTTTACAGGTGAAATCCTTGTTTGCGATAATACACAAAATCTCGGTAGTGGCATTAATGAAAGAGACAATAATTCGGATGACACTAACCAATCCATTGGCGATGTGGTTAATACCTTCCGGGCAAAAGGATATCC
>CAYNHC010000188.1:0-6872 GCA_964396705.1 uncultured Paludibacter sp. | reverse complement strand
TCGTCCACCAATATCCCGATAATTAAGGACATGGCGAGTAAAGTCATCAAATTTAAGGTGTAACCAAGCAACCACATCACAGCAAATGCAGTGACTAAAGAGGTAGGAATAGCTACTAAAACTATCAGCGAATTCCTGTAACTTCTTAAAAACAGGAGCATTACTAATGAAACTAAAATTACTGCCAAAATCAGATCATCAACCACCGACCGTACAGCTGCTATGGTTTTATCGGTGCTGTCATCTGCAATTACAAATTTCACTTCCGACTTTGTATTTTGTTGTTCAATACTCTTCAACTTGGCGCGTACTAATTTTGAAACGTCCACAGCATTAGCATCGCCTTGTTTCTTCAACATAAGTCCTATTCCCTGTTTTCCGTTGAACCTGCTTACCGAGCTGATTTCTTTTATACCATCAATCACTGTAGCCACATCTTTAACATACACCGGACTGCCCGGAACTGGCATAGCAACCTGAACATTCATAATGTCATTAATATCTGCAAATTTTCCGGTCAACCGAACCGAATTGTTTTCTTCCCCGGAAATCACTTTTCCTGCCGGCAAATCTATCCCCGAACGATTAATGGCTTCCACAACCTGATAGAGTGATATTTTATAAAGTTTCAACTTATCCTGATTCACCTTTACCTGAATTTCGCGTTCTTCGCCACCAATCATTGTAATTTCTGCTACACCTTTCAATTGCTGGATCTGAGGCAGATAATCATCTTTCATTTTCTGATAAAATTCAGTTTCAGGCAGATTACTGTTCGCACTTATTGATATGATAGGCAAATCGTTAGGCGAAACTTTACTCATTACCGGATTCAAAATGTCTTTTGGCAAATCTTTTTTGATATTATCTATATAGAGTTGTGCTTCCTGCATAGTTTTGTTCAGATCAGTGCCGTATTTTAAATTGACAATAATAACGGATGCGTTGGGCATTGACTTTGTTTCCAAATAGTCAACTCCTTCCAGATTCGATAAAGCTTCCTCAATTTTTCGCGACACCGATGTTTCTACTTCCTGAGGCTCAGCACCCGGATAACCGGTTTTGATAACCACTACAGGCTGATTGAAATCCGGCAAAAGTTCGTAACTCAAACTATTAAAACCTATGATTCCTAATAATGTAAGTACACTGAAAAGCACAATAATCAGCGATGGGCGATCTATGGCAATTTTTGTTATGTTCATGTTGTTTTTTTTTAGTTATTGGTTACATTAGCACCTTCAAAAACATTTATAAATCCACTGGTTATTAAAATGTCATTCTCTTTTAATCCTTTTGAAACCAATACTTTATTTTGAATACGACCTGAAATTGTTATGTCTTTTAACGTCGCTTTTCCCTGCTGCACAATGTAAACCTGGGGCTTTATGTTAGAACCCACAATGGCCGATGCCGGAATGATGATTTGTTTTGCAGTACTTATTCTTTCAAGATTAACTTTGCCAAACATACCTGACTTGATTTTTAAATCAGATGTATTTCTAACCGAAAGCTGAACGGGATAACTATTACCCATATTGGCTTTACTGCCTATCAACGATACTTTTCCCAATAAGTTTGTTTCAGGAAAAGCATCAGACTGAAGTGAATATTCCTGATTTATTTTGAAATTGCTTAATTCATTCTCCGATACATTCACAGTGAATTTCAACGTTGAAATGTCGGTGATTTGTAACAACGGAACTCCGGGTGCAGCATAAGCGCCTTCTTCGGTTAATTTAGCAGTAACAATGCCTCCAAAAGGAGCTTTAATATTCGTTTTGCTGATTTGTTCCAATAGTGTAGCACGTTGCACTTTTGCCGTTTTTAATGCTATTTCTGTTTTCTCCAATTGTACACCCTGAATGGCATCAGCCTGAGCAAGAATTGTGTAACGTTGAACATCATTTTCCAATCCTTCAATTTGTATTTCAATGGTTTGTAATTGTAGTCTCAACAACGAGTTGTCTAATTGAATCAGTGATTGTCCTTTTCTCACCATACTTCCTGCGTCAACAAAAACTGAATTAATCTTGCCTTGAATATCTGCACTCATTTTTGTTTCTTTATTGGGCTCAAATGTCCCTGTGTAGAAACTGGTATTTTCTACACTTTCAAGTTTCAACGTATCTGCCTGTACATGAACCGGAAGCTCTTTGTTGAAATGATATACTTTGTTTTTAGTGGTTTCCTTATTGCTTTTCAAACGAATGGCAACAACGGCAATTATTGCCAGTATTACGACTATATAAATAATTTTTTTCAGCATGATTTTCGATTTATTAATTGTTATTTGAGAAGTTTCCTGTTAATTTTTTTAGTTCTAAGTTTGCTTTCAGATAATCGATCACAGCCGAAAGATAGTTTTGCTGCGATTCTCTTAAACTGTTGTCGGCTAATAGAATATCTGTTAAATTTGCAGTACCTTGTTTTTGTTGCAAAAGGATTTGTTCATACACTGTTTGCGATAATTTTATTTGTGCCAATGTATTTTCAATAGTCTGTTGTGCTGTAATTTTTGTGCGCTTTGCATTATCAATTAGCATTGTATTTTGTTCATTTGCCAACGATAATTGTAATGTATTATTAGTTATTTCCAGTTTCTTCTGATTGATTTTTCGTTGCGTTACTGTGCCGTTGAACAAAGGGTAATTTAACTGAACACCAACAAAACTTAACGGAAAAAATTTCAGAAAATCATTTGGTTTTACATCGTATCCAAATCCGGTTTGCCCATAAGTTCCATAAAGCGAAAGTGAAGGCAAACGTGAATTCTTCAAGGTGGATAATTCACTTTTCAAAAACCGGTTTTGAGTTTCAACGAGGCGTATGTCAATTGTCGTTTGGTTTGTGAAATCACTCAGATTTTTAAATTCAATTGTTGGATCAATCTCAATGTCCTGATATATGGAAATTCCCATGGCGAATTTTAGTGCATTCATTATTTGCATGATTTTGCTGCTGACAACCTCCTTTTGAGTCTGTAATTGAGCTTCCTGCAATTGTACTTTAGTTACATCAGTCGATTTTACCATGGCCTGTTCATTAAGCAATTGCATGTTTCGAAGCAACCTTTTAGTATTCATCAAATTACTATCTATAAATGCCAATTGCTTTTGTGAAATTTGAGCGTTGTAATATAGATTTGAAATATCAAAAAATACTTGTTCCTCGGTTTTTTGTTGCTGTAGTTTGCTTAAGTTGGTTCCAATATTAGTAGTTTTCATGCCGCCCAATATTTGAGCATTAAACAGCGGCATGGTGAATTGAACATTAAAATTCATATTATGAGGTACACCAAACTGCGCCTCCTTAAATTGTCCGGCCGGTGCAGTAGGATTAAAAGTTGACAAAGGCATAAGTTGATAAGGTAAATCAAAATAATACTTGTAATCGCCATTGATATTCACTTTGGGTATTAATCCTGCAACTGCTTCTTTGTGTCGCTGTTCGCCAATTGAAACATTGTTTTCGCTTATTTGCAGCATTTTATTCTTTACCTGTGCCGTGTCGATGCATTGCTGTAGCGACCATTGTTGAGCTTGTGCCGGAGTAATGATTACTAACGTCATAAGTAACAGCAGTGTTGGTTTTAGTTTGTGAATGTTTACTAACATGGTTGTGTAAATTTTTTTAGTTCGACTTTTTGTTTTTTACTGAAAAACTGAAATAAGCAATTGCTGTAAATGCAAGTGTAACTGAAATTCTGAAAATCATTGCTCCAATTGTTTTAGTTTCGTAGATACCGCCACTGTTGATATGAAAAATTAAGCCAATGAAAGCGACGGTGAGAAAAGATGCTGAAATACCTAAAATTTTTACAGTCCATTTTTTAGCTTTCACAAATCCGTAGGCAGCAAACAAATAGAGCAAACTGCTGATAAAATTTGCCCAGACAACGAACAAAACATAATTACCCTCTTTGGCTCTGATGCCAAATAAATCGAAAATAACCGAAGTGCTCAGGAATAAGGTGAGCAGACCAAATGCCCCTAAAATGGTCGCTAATAAGTAAGGAATTGCTTTTTTCATTTTGTTTTTATTAAAGTAAGTATTGAATCAATCATTTTGTTGCCGCTTTCATTTAAATCAAATTCAAAGCCGAATAGCCGCCATTTAAACATTTGTAATTTAAAAGTTCCCATAACAATATGAACAAGATCTTCATTTGTAATAACATTTGTAAATATATTTTTCTGTTGTCCATCCGTCAATAGAGGCATTAAGTGTTTCATCATAACACCCAAAAGCTTTAGAATAGATTCGTTTATGCGTTGGCTTTCTTCCATTAAACCATCCGAAAAAACTGCAACTACAAAATGCGAATTCCGACTAAAGAATTTAAATTGTTCCTGAAACATGGCTCTGAAATTCTCCTCAGGGTTTTCTGATTTGGGAATGTTTGACAATCGCTCATCAATATTCTCTGCTAAATAATGTAGCATAGCAAGAATAATATCTTCTTTACTTGAAAAATGCCGGTAAATGGCACTTTCCGAGAATTTCATTTCTTTGGCTAAGTTTTTTATAGTGAGTCCATTTACTCCAGATGTAGTAAGCAACCTGCTGGCGGCTTCGATAAGTTCTAATTGGCGTGGTGTTATTTCCATTTTATAAGTTTGTATATTTTAAATGTATAAAAGAAATTTAGCAATGAGAAAAATGTAAGTTCAATAAAATACAATGTTTTGACCGTTCATGATCATGTAATTTTGTTTCTTTACTAATTATATGTTTTGACAGATATAGAATATTTTCATGTTAATCGTTTTTTTGAAATAAAACAGATTTTGTGAAAAACAGAAATTTAGCTGTCATTTGTAATTGAGTATTATTTGAATTTAAAAATTTGAATTCGCAATTCGCAGCAAAACCATTTGTTATTTTTATTTTACATGTATATAAATCCAACATGTCAACATATTTTACATTTGTAAGTATCAATTGTTCAACCTCTTGTTGGTGATTTTCTTTCGTTACTTTAATAATCTTGCCCTTGAAATTGTTTTTTTGTGGTGATATTTCGACTGTGCTTTTAGATGTGCCAATTTTCCATTTACCACATATTTCCTGCTGTGCAGATGCTTCGATATTAAACAATAGAATTAAAAGCAGCAATAAAGTAGTTTTCATTTATTTTGGTTTTGAGGTGTAATTTAGTTAACAAATAATTGTTTATATGTTTTTGTCTGATAATTACATCTCTCTATAAATATTTAAAAAAAATTCTATATACAACTATTATTATATTACTCTGTTACTTTGGGGTCTCGGAGCCTTTACAACCATAATTCTTGCCAGATTATCAGAATCATTACTTATAAAATGTACAATATCTGCCGGACTTTCAATAAGTGAATCTTTTTTACATACTTCACTTTCGTCGCCAATGTGTATTGTTGGAGTTCCTTCAACAATAAAAAAGAACACATCAACAGGCGTTTTATGTGGTTTTAAACTTTCGCCGGGTTGCAGAGCCATCAGCATAACTTGCGCTGAATCTTTGTTGTACATTTCTCTTACATCAATTTTATGGGGAGTTTCTTTTATTGGTTGCTCTTTATATTTCTTGATTATCATATAGTTATTGACTGATTTTGATTTATATTTGAAAAGTAAGTGAGTATTCGCTCACAAAGATAGATGAAGTTATTTAAATAACGCAATTTCGGTTGATTTTTATTATCTATTAACTATTTGAAAAATTTATCCTATGAATAATTGGATTGTTCTTTTTTATGGTGAAAGAAGTTGCATACACAGTAGGCATTTCCGATACCAAGTAGTTTGCCAAATGTTTTAAAGCCAAATATGGTGTTACACCAATGGAGTATAAAAACAGGAAGGTGGAATAAGGGTTGACAAACTTTTCCAAAGTTTTAGAACTTTGGAAAAGTTGAATTTGATTTTTTTAGTTTTGTAACGAATCATACAACATTAAGCATTTAATCCGGGATATAACAGATTTAATATTAAATTTGTTACAAAATGAATAAGCCTATTGTATAATTGTTTTTTTACCAATCTAATAATTTTCTATCGCCGCTAATGCTTTGGATCTCTGATATTTCCTGCGAAACTTCCAACGTGCCTTTGTATTCTTTATTCCCATTGCGAACTGCAAAATATTTTTTTAAGGGTTGTTTGAATCAGTTTTAACGAAAGCTTTAATGAAGAATTCAACCGAATTTAAAACTTGTCGATTAATTTAAATATTTTGTAAATTTTGCCGTTAATTAAAATAAAAAAATAACTTTGCAAAACTAATGAGGCAAATCATATTTTATATTGAAAAAAAAACTTTATGAAAAGCTGCTCAAAAACATTCCTCTTTGCCAAATTGATGGTATTATCACCTGTTTTTATTAAGAAATTATTCTTGCTGATAATGGTAGGCCTTTTTTTTACTGCCTGTTCAATTACCACAAAACTTAAGGATAATTCTACTAATGAAAGTTTTTTAATTTACCAAAGTACTGCAAATGGAGTAGCGGATATATTATTAAACTTAAAAAATAATAACACTTTCTCGTTAAACATGAGAATTTTTTCTCAACCTATGTCTAATGAACAGGTAACCATCATTAAAACTTCAGGAAAGTGGTCGAAGACCGGAAACTGGACAAGATTGATTTTTAAGAAAAAGAAGTTAGATTTGGGTGCACTATTTGATAAAAAATATGCAGAAGCCAACCAATTTAAAATAATCGACGAAAGAACTGTAGATATTAATAATAAGTTAAGTGAGCTAACAATTTGGGGAGTTGTTTGTGTTAAAATTCAGAAATAAAAAAGTCACGTTTTCCTGATTGTTTCTTTATTCTAATAATTTCTCAATTCCAAAATTACATTAAACTTATTTATCAAAAATG
>CAYNHC010000187.1:2286-6939 GCA_964396705.1 uncultured Paludibacter sp. | reverse complement strand
TTTTTTTTGATTTTTTATTTTTAAATGATTATAATACTTAAATGAAACAAAACCAACATCTGAATCGCTATCCTGTTAAATAATAAATAATTAAACCCTATTGATATCTAAAAAATTATTTGTCATTACACGAATTTATATATAATTTTGTGTCAAATAAAATCACAGTATGCTCACGAAATCGATTTCATCTTTTGCTGAATTAACTGCACATTTACAAACTGTAAATTGCCGAAAAAAAATGGCAGTAGCAAATGCTGTCGATTCGCATACGCTCGAAGCTGTACTGATGGCTGTAGATGCGGGGATTATAGAAGCATATTTGATTGGTGATGTGGCATCCATAGAATCACCTCAACTGTTTGAAGATCACAATTTATCACCTTTTATCCATATTATTGATATTCCCGAAGTAAAAGAAGCCACACTTGAAGCTGTACGTATGGTTAAATCGGGCGAAGCCGATATACTGATGAAAGGACTTGTTAATACGGATGTGCTTTTGCGAGCTATTTTGGATAAAGAAAAAGGATTGTTGCCTCCCGGCAAAGTAATGACATACAATGCTGCGCTGGAAATTCCGGGTTATCACAAATTGCTGTTTTTTGCCGATCCGGTGGTAATACCTTCACCAAATCTGATTCAACGTACAGCCATGATAAAATATGCTATCGAAACGGCCTATAAATTTGGAATTCCTAAACCGAAAATAGCACTCATTCATGCTACAGAAGTGGCAAATCCCAAAATTCAATACATGCAGGATTATCTCGACATTATGCAAATGTGGCGCAACGGTGAATTCGGGGATGTAATCATGGATGGACCGCTCGATATTTTTCTGGCGTTGGATAAAGAACGCGGTGCAATTAAGAATGTAAAAACACCCGTGCTGGGCGATACTGACATAATGATTTTCCCTAATTTCGAATCGGCCAATATATTTTACAAAGGAGTATCACTTTTCGGCGGTGCCGAAATGGGCGGATTGCTTCAGGGAACAGATAAACCGGTAGTTTTGACTTCACGCAGCGAAAGTATTCAGTCAAAATTTTACAGTATTGCTATTGCGTGTATTTTGGCGTAGAGACGCAATGCATTGCGTCTTAACAATAAAAAAATTTGAATTAAATCCACCTTTTTACATCCACCTTTACCGGCATTCCGGTGCGCAAAGATTCGTCCATTGACTGCATAACAGCCACCGTTCCAATTCCTTCACGCAAATCCGGATAGGCTGTTTGGTTGGTATCGAGACAATTGGCAAAGTATTCTAAATAATTCTGGTACTCTCCGGCATGATGAGATTTGCCTTCGAAACGAAAATAATGCTTCATTTTGTGATCGAAAGTAATCAGTTTTTCCTCACCGGTTCGGGTTGTAATTGCATACCGCAAATCCATATAATCGCCCTGACTACAACCTTCAGTACCCCGTAAAATACAACTCATCTCGCTGTCGCGCATGGCTGGTTGAACCGGACCTGAATAAACGCCACTTACACGGGCAATTCGTCCATCAGATGCTTTGAGAATAAAATGCATGGTATCCGGATTTTTCAATCCTCCTGCCCTACCGTTCGGACTCAACATTCCGTAACCCATCACTTCAACAATATCAGGTAAATACCACCTTATCAAATCAACAGGATGACTCATTCCCCCGTACAACCATTTAAATGAGGCTTCGAGCGACCAACCTTTTCCCAAAAACCAGCGATGATCAGCATGATAATAGGCTTCTACAGTAACAATTTCTCCTATTTCACCAGCTTCGTAATCAGCTCTTTGCCGTTTCATTGGTTCGAAAAACCGACTGCTTTGTCCTACGAAAACACGTTTGCCGGTTTGTTCACTTAAGCGGATTAATTCTTCTGTACGACTTAAATCATCAATCAGTGGTTTGGTACAAACTACATGTTTTCCGGCTTGCAAAGCCATTGCAATATGGTCAGCATGAAATTTATCGGGCGTATAAATGCCAATTACCTCAATTTCTTTATCATCAAGCAAATCCTGAAAATTAGTAGTGTAGTTATGGAAATCAAACTCTTTGGCACGCCGACGACAAAGATCTTCGTTCAGGTCACAAATTTTCACGAGTTCCCATTCAGGACTATTAATTGCCGCCGACATAGTGCTACGACCTTCACCCAAACCTAAAATTCCTAATTTATGCATAAAAATAACTGATTATTTGTTTGAGATTAACGCAGATGAGGGGAAAATGTTCGGATAATAATAAAGTTTTGATAATTGAAAACTTAAAATTATTCCGAAAAATGCATAATATACCAATTCATTTTTAATTCTACATTCTACATTATTCCTGATTCCTTATCACTTTTCCACGATTTAAAGAAAAATAAATACCAACCAAACTTCCGATGGCGAATATTATAAAACCTAATTTCATGGCTTTAAGAAACAAATGATGTGGAATAATATCAATGGCTTTACCGGAAAACAATAAAGCAAAAAGCAATGTAACGATGGTCATGCTGATAATTTGTCCTAAAACACGCATGGAAGCTGCAGTACCCGATGCCAGTCCAAGTTGCGATTTATCAACCGAACTCATAATTGTATTCATATTGGGAGAAGAAAAAAAGGCAAAACCTAAACCCACCCAAAGTAAAACAACAACGATAAACCATACCGGAGTAAGTGTATTGAAAAATGAGAATGCAAACAATCCGAGGCTACACATGGCCATTCCGATGGAAGCAAGATAGCGCGGTTGTACTTTATCGGATAACCTGCCCACTACAGGTGAGAAAGCCGACATAACCACCGGTTGAGCAATAAGAATTAATCCGGCCACTCGCGGAGGAAAATCAAGTATTTTCTGAAGATAAAGACTCATAAAAAACACAATAGCTGAAGTAGCGGTATAATTAACCAATGCTGCTATATTTGAGAAAGCAAAAAGTCGATTATTAGAAAATAATTTTGTATCAATCAATGGCATTGCTGAACGACTTTCGAAAACCCAAAACAAATATAGAAACAGAATTCCCACAACCATTAACAACCATCCGATGACCGAAGGTATTTGAGAAGAACTATATACTAATGCCAATAAACCAAGCATATAGAAAGCTATTCCTTTCAAATCGGGTTTGATTGGTGTGGCTTTTTCAAGTGGATTGTCTTTACCCAAAAAACTAAATGCAATAATTGTGGCTATCAATCCGAGAAATGATGCAACCCAGAAAATAGACGACCAACCAGCGTATTGTGTAAGCATTCCACCTGCAAATGGTCCTACGGCTAACCCTAAATATACCGTCGAAACTGAAATTCCCAACACCCTACCCCTGTTTTGAGGCGGAAAAGCCGATACAAGAATTGCTTGTCCGGTGGTATTTGTAAATGCAGCTCCTATTCCCTGTATGAATCGAAGAATGATTAACCACGTACCTGAGCCTGCAAAGGGAGTTAAAAGTGACGTAAGGGTGAAAATTATCAAACCAATTTTATAAATCTTTCGGATACCCGTCATATCTGCCCACCGACCTACGGGTAATAAAAACATAGCCGTGGACAATAAAAATGAAGTCACGACCCAACTTAGCGAAACTGAATTTAACCCGAATTCTTTTCCGATGGACGGCAATGCAATATTCACCGAAGAAATGAGAAAAGTTCCCATAAACGAAGTAGAAGCTACAATAGCGAGAATAAGCTTTTGCTTTGGGGTCCAATTCATTTTCATTTTTTGAAGTTTTTATCTTAATATTTTGAAAACAAACTATGTCAGTTTAAGTTTAGAATTGGTTATGATTTTTCAGATTCTATTTTTAATATTCCTTCTTTAGAGAATGAGGAGTCCCATTGAAGATACGAATGTACCGATAAGAATTACCCAGCGATAAATTTTCTCCGGAATTAGTCGGACAAGACGAATACCCAAAAAAGCGCCGAGTGCAATGAAAGGCAGCATTTTAAAGTTAAAAAAAAGGGTGTCGGGAGTTATATTATGCCAACCCCAAATCTGAAGCGGTAATTTTATAAGGTTCACAACAAAGAAAAACCAGGCGGCAGTACCAATAAATTGATTTTTTGGCAGATTTTTCATGAGCAGGTAAATACTCATTACCGGTCCGGCAGCGTTGCCTATCATGGTAGAAAACCCGCCGGCCACACCAAAAGGAATGGCTAACCAGGATTTATGATTGGGTTGTTTAGATTTTTTGAAGCTGTATTCACTCCAAACCATTACTACAAGACTTAAAATAAGCAAAACACCTATTAAATGTTTAAACTGTTCAGCCGAAATGGCTTTACCTGTAACAAGTCCGGCAACAATTCCAACCAAAGCCCAGGGCATTATTTTTATTAATGTTTTGAAATGTGCATTGCGGTGATAATAGAATACACCAAAAACATCAGCCATAATAAGCATAGGAAGTACTAAACCCGACGAAGGCATTCCTCCAAATGCAAATGCCATGAGTGGCACCACGAGTGTACCCAGACCATTAATTCCGGTCTTGGCCATGCCTATCATTAAGGCACAAATTATGGAAATAATCCAAATGGAAAGGGTTAATTCGGGCATATTCTTTTGTTTCGCGTTTCGTGTTTCGTGTTTCGTGTTTCAGGTTATGCAAAATTAGTTCAAACAGTAAGGGCTTCAACCGTGTGAAGC
>CAYNHC010000187.1:0-2186 GCA_964396705.1 uncultured Paludibacter sp. | reverse complement strand
CGACCTGCATGTGCCATTGATAAAACACCTCTATCATGGTATTGGTTTTCGCCATCGAGTTCGCAATTAATTTTGTAACCCGGTCCACCTGCACCGTTTCCAATCGGACAACCGCCCTGAATTACAAAATCGGGTATAACACGGTGAAATGTCAAACCATTATAAAAACCTTTTTCGGCTAAGTCTATAAAATTCTTTACTGTATTGGGAGCATCTTTTTCGTAAAATTCTATTTTCATTACTCCCTTTGCTGTGGTGATAATTGCTTTTTTCATTTATTTGCTTTTGAATATTTTTTGCAAAGGTACTGATTTATTGAATAAAGAGCAAAGTATATATTCGTCTCAAATAATAAATTCAATAATTTTTTCTAATATGTTAAATCACTTTTAAAAAGTTTATTATTTTTGTAAAAATTTAATCCTTTAATCAAAAATTGTATGGAAAACATTAATGAACAACAAACATCACAGGAAACAATTACCACAAACTTTAATTACGAAGAAGAAAAAAAACGTAAAATGGATCAATTGTTATTGAGTCAGAACTACCCTTTTGGTTTAATCGCGGGAATAATTGCCGGATTATTAGGCGCTGTTTTATGGGCAGTAATCACTGTTTCAACAGAATATCAAATTGGATATATGGCTGTGGCTATCGGTTTAATGGTAGGTTATTCTATCCGTTTTGTAGGTAAAGGAATACAACCAATTTTTGGAATTACAGGCGCTATAATATCTTTGATAAGTTGTGTTTTGGGCAACGTTTTCAGTTTGATCGGTTTTTTTGCAAACAGCGAAAATATTGGATATTTTCAGGCATTGGGCATTGTTGACTTTGCTTCGATACCTGCTGTAATGATAGATACATTCAATCCAATGGATTTACTGTTTTATGGAATAGCAGTTTATGAAGGTTATAAATTTTCCATTATTAGTACAGAATAGAAATTTGCAATTTCTCATCACTTTCTCATACTTGCATCTTTTTGATTTTCAGCATGATTTCACGTTCTGAAAATCAAAAAGTGCAGTTCAATTCACTTAACCTCTACAGAATAAATGATTTTATTTATTATTTATTTTTAATGATGAGAACATGTTTTCTGCAGTTCTCGTAGCAGCACCAGGTTTTCCCAAAATTGCTCCAATCTCACCATATTCTTTCAACATTTGTTGCCTGTAATTTTCATCTTTCAAAATCTTATTCATCTCATAAACAAGATTTTCCACTGTAAACAAATGTGCAATCAATTCTTTTACCACTTCCTTTCCGGCAATTAAATTGACCAACGAAATGTACTTTACTTTGATAAATATATTTTTAGCCAATATTGCAAGTTTTCCAAACAATACATGATAAACAATCACTTGCGGAGTACCAATCAGTGCCGTTTCGAGGGTGGCAGTGCCGGAGTTGACTACTGCAACTTTGGCATGTTGAATTAACTCATAAGTCTGATTAAAAATAACCGGAATTTGTTGGTGTACTGTAAATTGAGTGTAATAATCTGTATCAATTCCAGGTGCTCCTGAAATAACAATCTGATAATCTGAAAATTGCGAAGCTGCATCTAACATTCGTGGTAAACAGGCTTTTATTTCCTGTTTTCGACTACCGGCGAGTAAAGCAATTACGGGTTTTTCTGATAAATGATTAAGAGTGCAAAATTCGTTGAAAGTCTGATGTTGATTGGTTCTATTGACTACCGAATCCACAGTTGGATTGCCCACATATTCAACTTTGAAATTGTGTTTTTTATAAAATTCAGTTTCGAATGGAAAGATTGTAAACATCTTATCCACGTACCGTTTGATATTTTTTATCCGATATTCTTTCCAAGCCCATATTTTGGGTGAAATATAATAATAAACAGGTAAATGAAGCTTAGTTTTCACAAATTCAGCCATCCTAAGGTTAAATCCGGGATAATCAACCAGAATAACCACATCTGGTTTAAAGTCAATAATTGCAGTTTTACAAACACGTATATTTTCCAAAACTTTTGTGGCATTTTTCAGCACGGCCACAAATCCCATAAAAGCCATTTCGCGATAATGCTTTACTAATATTCCCCCCTGAGCCTGCATCAAGTCTCCTCCCAGAAAGCAAAACTCAGCCTGTGCATCAACTTTTTTAAGTTCACACATCAGGTTTGAGGCATGTAAATCGCCTGAAGCTTCACC
>CAYNHC010000186.1:5121-6998 GCA_964396705.1 uncultured Paludibacter sp. | reverse complement strand
AATTATGCATTAGCACATTAAAATATGTCTAAAAGAGATTATTACGAAATATTAGGCGTGTCGAAATCGGCAACTGCCGAAGAAATTAAAAAAGCATACCGAAAAAAGGCCATTGAATTTCACCCTGATAAAAATCCGGGTGACAAAGTTTCTGAAGAAAAATTTAAAGAAGCTGCTGAAGCATATGAAGTGTTAAGCGATGCCCAGAAACGTCAACGTTACGATCAGTTTGGACATGCAGGTGTTGGTGGAGCTGCCGGTGGTGGTTTTGGTGGAGGTGGAATGAATATGGATGACATATTCTCACATTTCGGAGATATTTTTGGCGGCCATTTCGGCGGTTTCGGTGGTTTCGGCGGAAGTCAGCGAGGTGGTGGACAACGTGTTCGTAAAGGTTCCGATTTAAGAGTAAAAGTAAAACTGAATCTATCGGAGATAGCAAATGGCGTTGAAAAGAAAATCAAAGTAAAAAAACAAGTTATCTGTTCGTACTGTAATGGTACCGGTGCTGAGCATGGTTCACAGGCAGTAACATGTAATACTTGTCATGGTTCCGGACGAGTAACCCGCGTTCAACAAACCATTTTGGGGCAAATGCAAACAGCATCAGAATGTCCAACTTGTCAGGGCGATGGAAAAATTATAAAGGACAAATGTACGCATTGTAACGGCGAAGGAATTGTTCGTGAAGATGAAGTAATTACTATCAATATCCCTGCCGGTGTAATGGAGGGTATGCAACTTTCGATGAGTGGCAAGGGAAATGCAGCCCGTAGAGGTGGAGTAAATGGTGATTTATTGGTATTGGTTGAAGAAGAAGAACATCCGGAATTGATACGCGATGAAAATGATTTGATTTACAATTTATTGTTAACAATTCCAATGGCAATACTTGGTGGTTCGGTAGAAGTTCCAACTGTTGATGGAAAAGTAAAAGTAAATATTACACCCGGCACACAACCCGGAAAGGTACTGCGTTTACGAGGAAAAGGCTTGCCTAATGTAAACCGTTATGGTACTGGTGATTTATTGGTTAATGTTGGAGTTTATGTCCCCGAAAATCTGAATAAGGAAGAAAAATCATTGATTGAGAAGCTCGAAAAATCGGAAAATATGAAACCTAACTCAACTGCTTCGAAGGATTTCTTTTCGAGATTCAGAAATATGTTTGAGTAAATGAAATAAATTGAGATAAACATTTAATCGGTATAAAAAATAGGCTATCATTAATTGATAGCCTATTTTTTATGGAGTTTAAAACTTATGCGTTCTGTGCTTTTTTTACAATAGCTTTGAATGCTTCCTGATGATTCATGGCTAAATCGGCCAAAACCTTACGGTTCATTTCGATACCCGATTTGTGTAAAGCACCCATTAATTTAGAATATGACATCCCTTCGAGACGTGCAGCGGCGTTGATACGTTGAATCCACAGTGCACGGAAGTTGCGTTTGTTGTTTTTACGGTCACGGTAAGCATACTGTAACCCTTTTTCCCAAGTGTTCTTGGCAACGGTCCACACATTACGGCGACCACCAAAATATCCTCTGGTGAGACTTAAAACTCTTTTTCTTCTTTTACGTGAAGCAACGTGATTTACTGATCTTGGCATAATAAAAAATGATTTGTGAATGTCAGCGTCGCATTATTAATACGAACTTTGGGCTAAAGCATTCTGATTTTTGACTTTGAAAAAATGTTGTTAATAGCTTAAATTCTTCGGTTATTTCAAACAAAGCATTTCTTTAACGTTGGTTGAGTCAGCTTTGCATACAATAGCAGCATGAGTCAGGTTACGTTTTTGTTTTGTTGTTTTTTTCGTCAGAATGTGGCTTTTAAAAGCATGTTTTCTTTTGATTTTTCCTGTTCCGGTAAGG
>CAYNHC010000186.1:0-5111 GCA_964396705.1 uncultured Paludibacter sp. | reverse complement strand
TGTTATTATTTATTTAATTGAATGTTTTCTTTGAGTTATTTATTTCCCCTTTTTAGGTGAGAACATGATAATCATTCGTTTCCCTTCTAATACAGGTAATTGGTCCACTTTTGCTAAATCTTCCAGATCTTGGGCGAATCTTGCAAGTAATATTTCACCTTGTTCCTTGAAAAGTATTGATCTACCTTTGAAGAAAACATAAGCTTTTACTTTACAACCTTCTTTCAAAAATCCCTGAGCATGTTTTAATTTGAAATTATAATCATGATCATCTGTTTGTGGTCCGAAACGGATTTCTTTAACAACTACTTTCGCTGTTTTGGCTTTTTGTTCTTTTTCGCGTTTCTTCTGATGGTAAAGAAACTTCTGATAATCAACTACTTTACAAACCGGCGGTACTGCACTTGGCGATATTTCAACCAAATCCAACTCGAGTTGATCTGCGATTCGCATGGCCTCTTCAAATGAATAGATGCCTTGTTCAACGTTATCACCTACCAAACGTACTTCTTTCAGCCCCTTGATTTTTTCATTAATCCTGTTGGGTAATTCTTTTTCTTTACCCCTATGAGGCCTCATCATTAATTGTTTAGCTATTGCTTGTTTCCTCCCTGACTTTAAAAAGTGAATATTACTTTAGTTCATATTTTGAGCGCGCAAATATAATACATTTTTTTGAATATTTCATTAGTATCTCCGAATAAAAAATTAAAATTTGACTGCTAACACTCACAAAGACTGTTATTTGTTTGAAATTTTTGTCAGATAATTTTCAAGTCTGTCCATTGCAATACGGATGTTATCCAACGAGTTGGCGTAAGAAAATCGAATAAAGCCCTCACCATTTGTTCCAAAATCAATTCCCGGTGTAATTCCAACATGCGCTTTTTCAAGTACATCAAAAGCAAACCGGTACGAATCGTTAGTGAATTTCCGAGCATCGCAAAAAACATAAAAGGCTCCCTGTGGCTCTGCATAAATGATAAAACCCAGTTCTGTTAATCGTTTTATAAGATAGACTCTTCGTTCATTATATATATTACACATCCTTTTTACATCAGATTCTGATTCGAGTAAAGCTGCAATTCCTGCTTTTTGAGCGGTACTTGGTGCGCAAATAAAAAGATTTTGCTGTAGAATTTGCAGAGATCTAATGTGTTTTTTCGGAGCAATAACATAACCCAAACGCAAACCGGTCATAGCAAACCGTTTAGAAAATCCGCTAATCACAAAAGCATTATCGGTAAATTCAAGTATTGAATGTGCTTTGTCATTATACACCAAACCATGATAAATTTCATCTGAAATAATCGGAATTTCCAACTTGGCGAGTTCTTTAAAAACATTTTCTTTGGCAACAACTCCTGTTGGATTCATAGGCGAATTCACAAAGATGGCTTTGGTTTTATCTGTAATTTTATTGCTGATTTCATTTACATCGTACTGAAAACCATTCTCAGCTAATAAATCGACAAAGACCGGTTCGGCATGACAGGCAAGTGCAAAATTTTTGTAGCATGGATAACCCGGATTCGACATAATAACCTCATCGCCACACTGACATAATAACATTAATGTCATCAGAATTGCAGGAGAAGAGCCAGAAGTTACAACTATGCATTCAGGATCAACAATAACGTTGTATTCAGATGTATAAAATTGACTTATGGCCTCACGTAGAAGCGGATCTCCAAGCGAATGAGTGTAATGAGTTATTCCTGAAGTATAAGCCTCGATTGCAGCTTTGGAAATACATACAGGCATATCAAAATCTGGTTCGCCCACTTCAAGGTGAATTACGCTTACACCCTCTTTTTGCAATTGATTTGCCCTTTCTAACACATCCATTACAATGAAAGGAGTCATTTTATCAATATTTGTATTCATTCAGTTCGTTTTTTTTGCAAAATTAATTCTTTTCAATCATAATAATCAGACACTTCAGTTTAAATAGTAAAAAAGGGTTGGATTAGTACAATTAATTGTTTTAAAATAATTAATTTTGTAAATCAAACAGTTTTTAACACCTTCAATCAAATCTATTAAAAAAATGGATACCATGACCATTCGCCAACTTTCTGTTTTTATTGAAAACAAAACAGGCCATTTAAATACGATTTTGGCCGTTTTAGCCCGGAATAATATAAATATCAATGCATTAACAGTTGCTGATACAAGCGATTACGGATTATTACGTATGCTGGTTTCTGACCCTGAAAAAGCAGTAAAAGCACTTCAGGCAGAACATTACTCAGTACGAATTCATGAAGTTCTGTCGCTCGAAATGAGTGCTGCACCGGGTTCAATGTCGCATATTCTTGATTTATTTACAGCTGCAGGGCTTTCAATTGAATATGTTTATGCCTTCAGTTTTGGAAGTAAATCGATTTTGGTTATTCGCACTGACAATAGAGAGAAAGCCATTGAAGTTATAAAAGAGAATAAATTAATATCGATTCACGAATCCGATTTAAAAAACGCAATATGATCTGGAATGAAAAAATTGAATGCATGAGTCGCGAAGATATGCGTGCCTTGCAAAGCAAAAATCTTATTGAATTAGTTAACCGTGTTTACAATAACGTTCCTTTCTATCGAAAGCGTATGGATGATATGGGCGTAAAACCTTCAGATATACATTCTATTGATGATATTGTTAAATTGCCATTTACGTACAAAACGGACCTGAGAGATAATTATCCATTCGATTTATTTGCTGTTCCCATGAAAGATATTGTACGCGTACATGCTTCAAGCGGCACTACAGGAAAACCTACAACAGTGGGTTACACACAGAATGATATTGATAACTGGAAAGAGGTTTTATCGCGCTGTTTGGGAATGGCCGGAATTACAAAAGAAGATATAGTTCAGGTTTCTTATGGATACGGTCTTTTTACAGGTGGACTTGGAGTACATTATGGCGCCGAAAATATGGGATGTACAGTTATTCCCATTTCAGGTGGAAATACCCGCCGTCAATTACAGCTCATGTCCGATTTTGGTTCAACAGTTTTAGCTTGCACACCTTCTTACGCTTTACATCTTGGCGATGCACTTGCTGAACATGGTTATTCGTTGAGTGATATGAAACTCAAAATTGGTGTTTTTGGTGCAGAACCCTGGACTGAAAACATGAGATTAGAGCTTGAGAAAAAATGGGGTATTAAAGCGTTTGATATTTATGGTTTGAGTGAGATTATGGGTCCTGGAGTTGCAAATGATTGCCCGGAACATTGCGGGCTTCACATTCATGAAGATCATTTTTATCCTGAAATTGTTCATCCGCATACTAAAGAACCTATGCAGGATGGCACTGAAGGCGAATTAGTTTTCACTACTTTAACAAAAGAAGGAATCCCTCTTTTACGATACAATACCCGTGATTTATCTACATTAAGCAAAGAAAAATGTGGATGTGGTAGAACAACAGTAAGAATGAAAAAAATTACCGGACGTAGCGACGATATGTTGATTATTCGTGGAGTAAATCTTTTTCCATCTCAAATTGAACATGTTTTACTCGAGATGGGTGAAACAAGCGCTCATTATATGCTTTATGTTGATAAGCAAAACAATCTTGATACGCTTGAATTACAGGTTGAAATGGACGAAGCAAATTTAATGGATACGATCCGTGACCTGCAAATGTTGTCGCGAAAAATTGAACATGCTCTGAATAGCGCCATCGGATTGAGCGTAAAAGTAACGCTTGTTGAACCAAAAACGATTGCACGTAGCGAAGGAAAAGCGGTTAGAGTAATTGATAAGAGGAAGTTGACCCCTAACCCCTAAAGGGGAACTAAGTTGCTTTTGGTTCATAACTCTCTATTATAAAGTTATTTATAACAAATAAATTAATGCTAGCATCTTTTACTCCCCTTCAGGGGTTGGGGGTTATATAAATCAATACAAATCAATTCTTACTCCCCCTTCAGGGGTTAGGGGTAAATTATAATAAAAAATGATAATAACTAAAGAACTTGTCGATTCGCTATTTGTTCAATTTGGCGAATCGGACATTACACGTTTGTCTATCCGCGAAGTTGGAAAATTGGTTTCACAAATTGAACAACAAAGCGGATTTGAATTTATTCACATGGAAATGGGTGTTCCTGGTTTGCCTGCTTCATCAGTTGGTATAAAAGCCGAAAAAGAAGCGCTCGAACTTGGACTTGCAAACTCATATCCAAATATCGAAGGAATTCCCTTTGCTAAAACGGAAATTGCCCGTTTTGCAAAATTATTTATGAATATTGATGTTTCTCCCGTGTGCTGTGTGCCTACAGTGGGCGGAATGCAAGGAAGTTTTGCAGCTTTATTAGCAGCTGCCCGCACCGATCCTCAAAAACCATATACGCTGTTTATCGATCCGGGATTTCCTGTCAATAAATCGCAGTTGCAGTTGCTTGGGTTACCTTATCTTTCTTTTGATATATTGAATTTCAGAGGAGAAAAATTAAGAGAAAAATTAGAGTCATATCTCATTGCCGGAAATGCTTGTTCCATAACTTATTCATCGCCAAACAATCCTTCGTGGATAAGTCTGAGCGAAAAAGAATTGCAAATTATAGGTGAATTAGCTACAAAATATGATGTTATTGTGGTTGAAGATCTTGCTTATTTTGGTATGGATTTCCGACACGATTATGGTATTCCGGGCGTTCCACCTTATCAACCAACAGTGGCTCATTATACCGATAATTATATTTTATTGCTTTCAGCATCTAAAGTTTTTAGTTACGCAGGGCAGCGCATTGGCATGATGATAACTTCCGAAAAGTTACGTACAAGGCAATATCCAAACTTAAAAAATTATTTCACAAGTGATTATCTGGGGCATTTTATTCCTTACGGTGTTTTATATGCCACTACTGCCGGTACTTCGCACACAGCGCAATATGCATTGGCAAGCATGTTGAAAGCAGCCAACGATGGTGTGATTAATTTCACTGACGAATTGCATCAGTATGGAGAAAAAGCCCGAAAGATGAAAGAGATATTTCTAAAGTACGGGTTTTACATAGTTTATAATGATGAAGATGGAAACCTTGCAGATGGATTTTACTTCACAATAGCTTATCCGTCAATGACAAGTGCCGAACTGATGA
>CAYNHC010000185.1:0-7014 GCA_964396705.1 uncultured Paludibacter sp. | reverse complement strand
CTGTTTTCAAAATACGGTTTCAGCATACGGTATGTTGTTGTCCATATCGTAGCTTTTGTTTTAGCTAAAAAATATCCGGTTTCTGATTCCTTTTCAATAAATTCAAGGTAACAATGTCCGCTTTGGTTTTCGTGCAGTTCACTTATTTCAGCCCGAATCCAAACAGGGGTGTCAAAATTCAGTTTTAATGTTTGCTGGATACGTTCGGTGAGTTCTGAAAGTGATATTGAATTCATTTATTGTTCCTTGTTTTGTGTTTCGTGTTTCGTGTTGTTGAGGGTGTCGCAGTGCGATAGTTGAAGCGATGCGTTCAATTTATTTGAAAATTTGAAGATTTGAAGATTTGAAAATTTGAGGTTTCAACTTATTTTCTTAATTTCTCATTTTCTTCTCCGATAGCAATCGGAACTCATTTTCTTCTCCGATAGCAATCGGAACTTATTTCATACACCTCAAACTTTCAAAAACCATTATTTTAAAATAATTTTATGAGTTTCTGTTAATCCATTTTTACTAACCGAAACCAAATACATACCCGGTTGGAAATTATCAAGATTAAATGAATTGTCATTATTTAGTATTGTGTTTTTAATTAATTGCTGGCCTGTACTGTTATATATTTGTATTTGCCCTTTTAAATATAGACTGTCAGTTAATTTTATTCTCAATATTTTATTCGAATTATCTAACAAAATATTTACTTTGTCAGTTTTGAAATCGTAGAATTTATTATATGTTGGCAAACTGGCTGCTGCAATTTGAAAATTTGGAATTCCATAACCCATTTGCTGGTCGGGGTAACCATATAAACTGCCACTTCCAATGACTGATTGCAATATATCATCAATGAAGTAAAGTGTCCGGTTGGCTTTTACATATTGAAGATAACATGCCATCATTCCGGCCATCACTGGCGAAGAGTAAGATGTTCCATTACCATAACTAACATTTCCGCTTGTATTAATAATTGCGGTAGAAGTGCCCATAGCGCATATTTCTGGCTTTACACGTTGGTCGGAAGATGGTCCGAAGGAAGAAAACGAACTGGCCGTACCTGTTGAAGTTACCGAACCAACCGTCAGTATTCTGTCAGCATCTGCCGGCGATCCAATATAATGCCATGGGTCAGTTGGATTTCCGTTGTTGCCGGCACTGTTACATACGATGATTCCTTTTCCGGCAGCCATTGTCGCTGCTATACTCGCTCTTGAAATCAGTCCGTTCATATCATCATAAGTGAAATTCATTGCAGGGTCATCAAATTGTGTATATCCAAGCGAAGAATTTATTACATCTATTCCCACACTGTCGGCAAACTCAATCCCGGACACCCAAAAATCCGTTTCAACCAGAAACTCTCCCGGATCTACTTCTGTCCGAATGAGCCAGAAAGAAGCATCAGGAGCCGAACCCAGGTATTGAGAGGGTAAATTTCCTGTCATTATAGATAATACGTTTGCACCGTGAGAATGGAGCATATAAACATCAGCATTATCGGCTATATTTTTGACTCCAAGTAATCTGTTTTCTAAACGTAAACTGTCGAAGCCGGGATTTATATTTACATTATTAAACCCGGCATCGAGTACTCCAACATGGATTCCAGTTCCTGTGTAACCCTGATTATGAAGGTATGCACCATTAATCTGATTAATTTGTGTGGCTGCACTGCCGTAATTTAAACTAGTGCTTTCCTGTTTGAATTTTCGCTTACTTACCGGCGAAGGAGTATTGTTGGTTAATCCTGTAAATTGAACTTTTTTTACGAATGGTAAAGCACGAACTTGACTCATTATTGATGAATCGGGAACTAATACATTTACACTGTTCATCCATTTACTTGAACTATGTACATAAACACCCAGGTTTTTAATAGCTGTGATATAAGACTGATTTACCGGAAGGTCAGTTGAGTCACAACTTAAACCAAAAGCGGCACGACGCTCAATTGCCCGTGCTGATAGATAGGCTGAAGGATTTGAAAGTGTAAAGGGAGAATTGTTTTTATCGGTAAAGGCTACATGAAAGTAATAATTTGAAGCCGATACTAATGTGGAAATTACAGTTGAAAATAGAACAGCAATGAAAACTCTGGTGTACAACGGGTAAGTAATTGTTTTTTTCATAATGCATAAGTATTAGTCATTATATAAATTAAAAGATTTGTTATTTTAATATAGTTAAACGCAAAGGACGCAAAGACAAATATACAAATTTTATTATCATCAAATATCCGCAAAGGACGCAAAGAGAAAAACTTAAAAGTTTTCCGATAGCTATCGGAATAGCGGCTTTGCGACTTAGTGGCTTTGCGTTCAATATAAATTATTATATCTAAATTCATAACTTATATAAACTCTATTAATTGTTGCAAAAATACATTTTTTTTTGAAACCATTCAGCAGTCCGTGTTATAAGTACAAAATTCAATTGCATTTCAGCAATTGTCAATTGAAATTTAATCGGGTAGGAGAGTGGATCGTATTTTTAATTGGATAATCAGGTTTCGATAAAATTATTTTGTTAAAGTAGAAGTAATTTTACATTTGAGTGGCTGTAGTTGAGAATAGTGTTTATATTAACGTAAATTTTATTATTAACCGATCTCTCCCTAAATCCCTCTCCCGAGGAGAGGGACTTTGAGCCCTTCAATTATTGGATTACTTTTCATAAGTGAGCAGCACTATCCCCTTTCTCCTAGGGAGAAAGGGTTAGGGATAGAGGTCAAAAAGAGTTTATTTATCTACAGCTATTTGAGTTTCTAACATTTTTTTGAAGCTAAAGGTTTATTTCGCATCAATAACTTTTTTAGATGTTGGAATAATGGTTTAAATAAAGTTAAAAATGTAGCTTACCGGAACAATATCTACGAAAAGTTCGTAGATTTGCGAAACATTCGTAATAAAAAACAAACTAATACGTTATAAAGTAAAATCAATTTAATGATAATGGAAAAGTTAACACATCAGGAAGAGGAATTATTGTTGATAATTTTTCAGCAGGAAAAAGGTTTTATCAAGGATTTTATTGAAAAGATGGACGAACCACGACCTCCATATACCACCGTGGCATCAGTAGTAAAAAATTTAGAACGTAAGGGATATCTAAAATCCACACGTTATGGCAATACTTACGAGTACTGTCCCACCATTGACGAAAAGGAATTCAAATCCAGATTTTTATCAGGAGTCGTAAAAAATTATTTTGAAAATTCGTACAAAGAAATGGTTAGTTTTTTTGCCGAAAAACAAAAGATATCAGCTAAAGAATTGCAGGAAATAATCAATATTATTGAAAGAAAATGAACGACACACTAATCTATTTAGTAAAAGTAAATATTGCGATAGCTTTGTTTTACTTGTTTTACAGATTTTTCTTTTCGGGTGATACTTTTTGGAAAACCCGTAGGATATATCTTCTGTTCAGTATATTAATCTCATTTTTATATCCGTACTTTTCTATTGAAGGTTGGTTGATGAGTCAGCAACCATTGCAAAAAATGATTACTGATTTCGTAACACTGAGAGAAATAACTGTAACGCCCGAGAACGAAACAGGATATATAAGTCCAGAGAAGATATTCCTTTTGGTTTACCTGATAGCTGTAACTGTACTTGCAGTCCGCATGATTTTGCAATTCATATCTATTTTGAGAATACATATAAAAGGTAAACCTGAATTTGTACAAGGGATAAGAGTGATTACAATTGATAAAAAAATTACACCATTTTCGTTTTTCGGAACTGTTTATATCAATCCTGCTTTACATAATGAGTACGAGACGCAACAGATTTTATCTCATGAACTAACTCATGTTAAAGAAATACATAGTTTTGATGTGATAGTCAGTGAGTTGCTTTGCATCGCTTTTTGGGTTAATCCTACTGTGTGGTTATTGAAACGCGAAATCCGCCAAAATCTTGAATTTTTAGCCGACAATAAGGTGCTGTCATCCGGATTCGATTCAAAAAGCTACCAATATCATTTGCTCCAACTCTCGTACCAGTCGCACGAATTACAATTAACAAATAAATTTAATGTTTTACCTCTTAAAAAACGAATTACCATGATGAACAAACCCAAAACAAACAAAACCGGCATTCTGAAGTATTTACTCATTATCCCGCTTGCATTCTTTTTAATTATTACAAGCAATGCCGAGTCAATTATTAATTCAGCTAAATCTGTATTCGAAGAAACAAAGACCACTCAACAAGTGAAAGTTGTTCCTCAAAAAACAAATGTGAAAAGTGAAAAAGCCACTCCTGAAACACCAAAGAAAGAGAACGTGAATGTATTAGTTCAATCAGAAAACAAAATGGATGAAATAACGGTTGTTGGATATGCTCCGGCACAGGAAACTCAAAAAGAAGAACTGATGCCTCCGCCTCCACCCCCTGTACCTTCGGAAGATGATGTAGTTTTTATGGTTGTGGAAAAAATGCCTCAATATCCGGGTGGAGATAATGCCCTCTTTAAGTTTTTAGCGAACAATATTAAATATCCTGTCAAAGCTCAGGAAAAAGGAATACAAGGGAGGGTAATTTGTCAGTTTGTTGTAAATAAAGACGGTTCGATTGATGATGTTGAAGTGTTACGCAGTGTGGATCCTTTGTTGGATGCAGAGGCAATTAGAATAATTAAAGCAATGCCGGTCTGGACTCCCGGAACTCAAAAGGGTGAAGCCGTGCGGGTAAAATATGTACTTCCAATTAATTTCAGATTACAAGATGACAAGAAAGCGGGGAGTTCAAACGCTTCCAATACGTCAAATGATCCGCTTTATATTGTTGACGGAAAAATAGTATCAGATGCAGATTTCAAAAAAATATCACCGGATAATATCTTGTCAATAAATGTGTTGAAAAACGAATCGGCAGCTGCAGCCTATGGAGAAAAGGGAAAGAATGGAGTAATTATAATTACAATGAAAAAATAGACTAAGAGCGATAACCTGCATAGGAATCTTGAGTCACAGAAAAAAGGTAATTTTCGTATTGAAAATTACCTTTTTTTGTGTGTTAAATTGAATTGCTTTTTTATTGAAATCTTAAATGTTTTTTTACCGTTAAGTCAGCACGTCCCGTCAGTGTATCCCGATACTTCGGGACAGCGTTCTATTTCTTTGAATTTCAATTGTATATAAAATTTGTAATGTACTTAGTTTTTTACATAGAAAGAACTTATTTCATTTGGATAAGCCTAATTTATTGTTGCTTTTTATGTTTTTATTTATGATTTTATATTAATTTGCTTCTAAATTCCTTCTTATCGTGTATTTTTGCATATTCATAAAAAACAACATATCAAATTATTTATACTGTACGTTTAAAAATTTAATCAATAATCGATGACTAACAGCTTCAAATATCAGACAATTATTATAATTATAATAATATCTTCATTTATGAAGCTTCATTCCCAAACCGGCGAACCCTTCATTAAAAATTATCAATCAAGTAAAATTTCAGAATTGAGTTCTCAGGTTTGGTGTTGTGTGCAGGACAACAGAGGGATGACCTATTTTGGCGATGGGAGTGGTATAATTCAATTCGATGGCGTTTCGTGGAGAAGAATTCAAAATGCCAATAACTCTGTTGTCAGGGATTTGGCGCTTGGCTTTGATGGTAGAATTTATGTGGCTTGCTCGAGCGATTTTGGATTTCTTGAGCCAAATAAAAAAGGAGATATGGTTTATATTTCATTAACCAAAAAGATTAATGAGAAAGGTATAAACTTTCGGGATATTTGGAAAATTATAGTTGCCGATGATGGCATCTATTTCTTTTCAGACAAATATATATTTCAATACAAAAAAATAAAATCACTATTATCCTTTTCGATTTCATTGTTCAGGATGCTTATTATGTGAACAACAACATTTATTTACCCAACAAACACGGAATTTTCATCTTAAAGAATAACAAGATAAGTATTTTATCAAAACAGTTAAGTTTTAATATTATTGAAAAAACAGGAAAACAACTTTTCACAATAGACTTAAATTACAAACTCAGTATTCGTGATACCGACACTGATGAAATTCAATTGTTCGAAACGCCGGTCCAGGAGATATTGAAATCGGATGAAATTAATTCAATCATCAAAATTGATAACGATAAATTTGCAATAGTAACACTAACTGATAAAATTATCATTATCAATAATCAGGGAGATATTTGCAGAATTATATGCAATGAAAATGGCTTGATGAATGGGAAAATCTACAGAATTTATACTGATGCAGATAAAAATTTATGGGTGTGCATGTCGAATGGTATTGCAAAAATCGACATTAACTTTCCTGTTCAGCATTATGGCGAAAAACACAATATTAAAAACAATGTTTTTACTACAGTTAAATTTGGTGGAAATACGTATATTGGCTCAATTGATGGAATTTCGTATATGCCTGACAAAAGCACGGATAATTACAAATTGTTGAACAAGTTCGAAAAAATCAATGCTTACACGTCGGAATGTTGGGAGTTTAAAATACTCAACAATAAACTTTTTGCTTTGTGCAGCACCGGAATTTGGCATATTAATGGTACGGTTGCAAATATTATTTACAAACCGGAAACAATACTTAAACCTCACTGTTTTTCTACGCATCCTTCTTTTAAAAATGTATTTTTTGTAGGTATGAACGGTCAGTTAGATGTGGTTCAACTGAACGATTTTTCAGTTGAAAAACAAATAAAAGTAATTGAAAATTTTTCATTGAAAGGAGTTTCAAATAAAATAAGACGAATAACGCCAGACACTGATGGAAATTTATGGATAAATACGCAGTACGATGGTATTTATTTTGTCAGGTTTATTAATAACAATATAAATGATTACCGGGTAACACTTTTGGACCAATCGAACAATTTAACCGAATTGGATGGTACACGCACCTTTATTGTTGGTGATAAAGTTCAGATAGGAACGTATTCAGGGTTGCTAACACCTGTATTCCCAAAAATAAAAAATGCACCCGATTCATTAATAAAATTTGCGCCTTCGCTT
>CAYNHC010000184.1:0-7052 GCA_964396705.1 uncultured Paludibacter sp. | reverse complement strand
TAACAACTTTAAATCTAAAATCGGAGTTAACGACACATATGAAGATATAATAATTGCTAGTATGGTTGAAAGAGAGGGATATACTTCAGAAGACAGGCCAATGGTTGCTGACATAATACAAAGAAGATACGAAGAAGGATGGTTGTTGCAAATTGATGCTACCCTTCTGTATCCTCAAAAAGATTGGAAACATGTAATTACAAAAACAGATAAAGAGGATGATAATCCATACAATACTTACAAAGTTCAGGGATTACCCCCTACACCAATATGTAATCCCGGTTTGCAAGCAATTAATGCAGTAAGAACTCCTAAGCCAAACGAATATTACTACTACATTCATGATAAACAGGGAATCGCACACTACGCTAAAACATATACAGAACACAACAACAATATCGAGAAATATCTAACTAATTAAATTCTTTGTTCTCTTTTGAAATGGAATATTCAATTAACAAAGGTTTGTGGGGGACTTCGATAGGTGGAAAAGAAACGCTAAAGTCAGAACAAACACTACCAGAATCCGCATATCCGAGTCAGATTGAAAGTCAAGGGGAGGAAACAGTTACTATTGAATTTGAAAATGGCGAAATTTGTGCTGTAAGCGGACTGAAAAACGATAACAAAGTACTCTTGATAAATCAGTTAGAAGCTATAGCCTGCAAATATGGAATTGGTCGGGATATGCATATTGGAGATACAATCATCGGCATTAAAGGCCGTGTTGGATTTGAAGCTGCTGCTCCGCTATTGATTATCAATGCTCATAAAATGCTCGAAAAACATACCCTTACCAAATGGCAACAATACTGGAAAGATCAGTTAGGCAATTGGTACGGCATGTTTTTACACGAAGCTCAATACCTTGAGCCGGTAATGCGTGATATTGAACAATTCCTGCAAAGTTCACAACAAAATGTAACCGGAAAGGTAATTGTTAAACTTCGCCCTTACAGTTATACACTGGTGGGAGTTGAAAGTTCGTTCGACTTAATGAAAACAGATTTTGGTGAATATGGCGAAATAAATCGTGCCTGGAGTGCCGACGATGTAAAAGGTTTTACCAAAATACTCGGTAATCAAATGAAGATATATTATAACGTACAGAAACGTAACGAAAAATAGACTAATTACAGAACATCATTAATATTCTGAATTGCTTATAAAAACCTCTGCAAAGAACACAGAGGTTTTTTCTTTAATATTTCACAACAAGAAAATTCCACAAAAAAACTTTGCAAGTAAGTTTTCTTATGGAAAAATCAGTAATATGTAAAGTGTTTCTATGCAATTATCTTAATGTTAAGAAGTACTATAAGTTATCTTTTAAAACAAAAAAGATTTATACACATAAACATGTTTTAGTATTTTTGCGGTTCTGTTTTAATGTTTAATCGATTATTGAACTAAAATAAATGAAAAAATTATTATTCCTCTTGTCTCTGATATTTACCACATTGGTTGCAAATTCTCAGGTTATTCAACCTTTTCAGCAATTACAACAACGAAAACTAATGAATGCTATCGCTGCAATTTCAAATTTGTATGTTGATAGTATAAGTGACAAGAAAATAGTTGAAACTGCCATAGTTTCCATACTTAAAGATCTTGATCCACATTCATCATATATTCCAAAAGAAGAAGTTGAACGCGTTAATGAGCCACTTGAAGGTAGTTTTGAGGGAGTTGGTATTCAATTTCAGTTACTTGAAGATACATTACTTGTTGTTCAGACAATTTCTGGTTGTCCTGCTGAAAAAGTTGGTGTCTTACCAGGCGATAAAATTTTGTACATTAATGATGAATTGATTGCCGGAGTAAAAATCCAGAATTCGGATATCATGAAAAAGCTGAGAGGACCAAAAGGCACCGAAGTGACTGTGAAGGTTCTACGCGATAAAATATCAGAATTACTTGTATTTAAAATAACACGTGATAAAATTCCAATTCGAAGTGTAGATGCAACCTACATGATAGGAAAGGATATTGGTTATATTAAAATAAATAATTTTGGAAGTACAACTGTATCAGAATATAAAAGTGCTTTTTCTTCACTTAAAAGGAAAGGGATGAAACATTTAATTCTCAGCCTTCAAGGTAATGGAGGCGGATATTTGAATGCTGCAATTGAACTTGCCGATGAATTTTTAGGCCGCGATCAGTTGGTGGTTTATACACAGGGACTGAAACAACCAAAAAAAATATCGAATGCCACAGCTATTGGTGGATTTGAAAAAGGGAAAATAATTGTATTGGTTGATGAGTATTCGGCTTCAGCCAGTGAAATTGTTTCAGGAGCAATTCAGGATTGGGACAGAGGTCTTATTGTAGGTCGTCGAACTTTTGGGAAAGGATTGGTTCAGGGTCAGATACCTCTTGTTGATGGTTCTGTAATGCGTTTGACAACAGCTCGATATTATACCCCATCAGGAAGATGTATTCAAAAACCCTATAAAAATGGACTTGAAAAATATCAGAAAGATATTTCAAACAGGATTAAAAACGGAGAATTACTCCATAGCGACAGTATTCATTTTCCCGATTCTTTACGCTATGAAACTCTACGTTTGAAAAGAACTGTTTACGGTGGAGGAGGTATTATGCCCGATGTTTTTGTTCCGTTTGATACTACAAAATATACAGAATATCACAGAGAATTGGTCTCAAAAGGAGTAATTAATAAAGTGACTGCACATTTTGTAAATAATAACAGGGCACAACTAAAAAAGGAATTTTCTACTTTCGACAAATTCAATAAAAGTTTTATAATCAGTGATCAACTGATAACTGAACTGAAGAATGCCGGAAGTAAAGAGAAAATTATTTTTGATGAAGCCCAGTTTAATACCTCTGTTGATTTAATTAAGTTACAATTAAAAGCTCTTGTGGCGCGCGACTTATGGGATATGAATGAGTATTATATGATAATGGATAATGAAAACGAATCGTTACAGAAAGCAGTTGAGATTTTAAAAACACAGGATGCATACGAGAAATTGCTAAAACTGTAGTTTCCTTACATTATAAATAATGCTAACTTATATTCAAAATAACTGGTTAGAAATTACAGGTGCAGTTCTAAGTCTGATTTACCTGTATTTATCTATTAACCAGAAAGCAACCTTGTGGATTTTCGGATTTATAAGTTCTGTATTATACGTTGTGGTATTTATTCAAAGTAAACTCTATGCTGATATGAGTTTGCAATTGTATTATGTAGTGATTAGTATTTATGGTTGGATACACTGGAAATCAGGCAAAAGCACTAACGGGAGTGAATTGAAAGTGACAACCCTGAATAAAAAAATGACCGGAATACTTTTCCTTTCAGCGATTCTTATTTATACGATTTATTATATTGTGCTTAATTATTTAACCGATTCTGCAGTGCCAAAATTTGATTCACTGATTGGTTCACTTAGTGTTATTGCTACCTGGATGCTTGCCCGTAAGTATATCGAAAACTGGTTGGTATGGATTGTGGCAGATGGTTTAGCAGTAGGTTTATTTCTTTATAAGGGTCTTTATCCAACTTCGGTCTTATTTGTAGTATATACCATTATGTCTGTAGTAGGGTACAAACAATGGAAAATGACACTGTCGGTAGCCGATTAAAAATTAAAAAAATCCCCTGAAAGGAACTTTCAGTGGATTTTTTATTAAAGATGTATTTTTTCAGAACAAAGACATCTGACCTGTTATTTCGTCAATAATTCGCTGATTATCTATTATATCGTCAGGTAATACAGAATCATTTTCAAACTGTTTTGTTGTTTTTTGTTCTTTGAGCTTGGCTTGTTTCTTTTGTTTTTCAACGGCTATATCATCCGGTAAATTTTCTTTTGGAACTTCAATTTCGGATACATTGGCAATTAATTTGGTGTCTTTTGCTTCTTTGCTTTTTGTTGAATTTTTTATTTTCGGGTTTTCGGGTTTTTTCTCAGGATTCAACTTTTCAGCCTTTTCACTTTCTTCACTTTCTTCACCATTGCTTGTATCTTCGGCTATTTCTGTAGTATTTTCAATTATTTCATCATCGTTATCAATATCACTATTCATCTCATTCTCGCCGCCCTCGTTACTTTCACCGTTTTCATCTCCATTGTCATCATTCGGAGCAGGTGCGTTAAATCTTACAGGTTCCAATTCATTGATGGATTCAACATCGAAAGTTGTAAGTCGTTTTCCTTTGGCTTTAAAGCTTTTTACACCAATAAATTCATCGGCATCTATTATCAATGATTCCCTGTAAGCATCGTTTCCTCCAAACACAACTTCGAAGCGTGGAAAGTCCACGTCGGTCATAAGCATCAGCCGTGAATCGTGGTTTTCTCCTAAAAAGTTCTGTAATTTTTGAGAAGATTCCAATTGAAAGCGTTTTAGATAATAATAATTCTGATCGGCATCGTAAAGTGCTACTGACCATACTTTATTGGAATCGAATTTTTCAATTATCAATATATCTTTTTCGAAATGATTATTCAAATCAAAATTTGAGGTATAAAAATCTCCTTTTGAAGAAATGATCAATATTAAATCTTCGCTCAGGAACTCGCCAAGGTATTCGCCGCGATTGTCGTAATTCAGTCGAAGGACATCTCTGTCGAACCATACCTGACGACCACCGAGTGTTGAACCGCCCTTTTGCTTTAATGCAATTTTATGAATATCGTTTTTAGTCAGAATATTTCCCATTGACTGCCGACCCTTTATGGCAATTTCACTGAAATTCTTTTCGAAAACTAATTTGTTCAATCTTGGTTTCGGTTTCAGAGTTACACGAATAACTTCAGCTTCAGCATTTGGATTCGAAGTGAAATAAACAACTTTCGAACCGGCAGTTCCTTGAGTAATATCATAATCTTTATCGCGGGTTATACCATTCACGGCAAATCGTTTGATATAATAAGGTCCTGTTTTTCCATCGCGATAAACAGTGTTGTAAACTGTTCGTTTATCATTCTTCTTGAAAACATCCAAATGTAAAATATTCTTGCCAACAAACTGCTTTTCAGCTACTTTTACAATTTTATATTTCCCATCTTTGAAGAAAATGATGATATCATCTATGTCGGAACAGTTACAAACAAATTCATCTTTTCGGAGTGAAGTGCCAATAAAACCTTCTTCGCGATTAACATACAGTTTCTCGTTGGCTTCAACTACTTTAGCTGCAACAATGGTTTCGAAATTCCGTATTTCAGTGCGACGAGGATAATTTTTACCGTATTTTAATTTTAAACCTTCGTACCACGAAATTGTATATTCTACCAAATGTGACAGGTGATAATCCACCTCATCTATTTTTTTCTGAATTGCAAGAAGTGTGTCATTGGCTTTGTCGGTATCGAATTTGGTGATACGCATCATTTTTATTTCAAGCAATTTCAAAAAATCTTCACGCGTAATTTCCCGTATGAAATCTTTTTTGAATGGCTCTAATCTGCCATCGATATGGGCAATAACTTCGTCCTGAGTTGTACTGTCTTCGAATCCTTTGTCTTTATAAATGCGGTTTTCGATAAATATTTTTTCGAGCGATGTAAAAAACAGTTGCTCCTGCAGTTCTGCTTTTTGGATTTCGAGCTCAAGTTGTAATAAGTCTTTTGTATGTTCACAACTTATCCTCAACATTTCGCTAACACCCATAAAACGTGGCTTCTTATCATGAATCACACAGCAGTTAGGCGAAATGCTTATTTCACAATCGGTAAAAGCATATAACGCATCAATGGTTTTATCCGACGAAGAGCCTGGTTGTAAATGAACCAAAATTTCAACTGAAGACGAAGTGTTGTCATCTACTTTTCTGATTTTAATTTTACCTTTGTCGTTAGCTCTAATTATTGAATCAATAAGTTTGCTCGTATTTGTACCAAAAGGAATTTCGCTGATAACAAGTGTTTTATTGTCATATTTGCCAATCTTAGCTCTGATTTTAACTGCGCCACCCCGTTCTCCATCATTATATTTAGCTACGTCGATGGAACCTCCGGTCTGAAAATCGGGATACAAAACAAAATCATCTCCTTGCAAATGTGAAATGCATGCATCACATAATTCATTAAAGTTGTGAGCCAGAATTTTCGAATTTAAACCTACGGCAATTCCTTCAACACCCTGTGCCAATAGCAGCGGGAATTTAACAGGTAAAGCAATAGGTTCTTTGTTTCTTCCATCATAGGAAAGTTTCCATTCGGTAGTTTTAGGGTTGAAGGTTGTTTCAAGTGCAAATTTCGACAAGCGGGCTTCAATGTATCTCGGAGCAGCAGCGCCATCGCCGGTAAGTATATTTCCCCAGTTTCCCTGACAGTCAATCAATAAATCCTTTTGTCCAAGTTGTACAAGCGCATCACCAATAGAGGCATCACCATGCGGGTGAAATTGCATAGTATGACCTACAATATTGGCAACCTTATTGTACCTGCCATCGTCTAATCGTTTCATTGAGTGCAATATACGACGATGAACGGGTTTTAGTCCATCATAAATATCGGGTACTGCACGTTCCAGAATTACATACGAAGCATAATCGAGAAACCAGTTCTGGTACATACCCGAAAGGTGGTGCTTCACCGCATCATCGCTGATTTTAGGCACTTTATAACTCGAATGGGCAGCCGAAGCTGATTCTTCCACAGCATCTTCAGCGCCCGCAATTTCTTCCGGTTCGTTTTCAGCGTCAATTATTTCGTCGGTACTCATTTTTTAGTTACAAGATATTAGTTATAAGTTACAAGTGGGAAAATATAGATTGATAATAATCAGCTCATTTATTCCTTACAAACCTTGTATTACCACATTATTTTTCAAATTCAATCCACAAAAATACAAAAAAAATAGTAACTTTGCACCTCATTTTGTCCGACATTTTTTATCGGAAATTATCATTTACTTATTTCTCATAACTTGTAACTCGTAACTCATAACTAAATAGTATGGCTTCACAAGAAGATGTTTTTAAAAAACTGATTGCGCACTGTAAGGAATACGGTTTTGTATTTCCTTCGAGCGAAATTTACGACGGACTTGGTGCCGTTTACGACTAT
>CAYNHC010000183.1:0-7067 GCA_964396705.1 uncultured Paludibacter sp. | reverse complement strand
AGTTATTGTAAAATCCTCATCTGAATATCGGTAATATTTCTTATTATAAACCTCAATTGGTGCATTGTAGCCAAGTTTCTCACTACGCATCATTTGTATATCGAGTTGAATGGTACGTTTACTGATATTTTCAAAACGACCTTCATATTCGTATAAGGTTTTGGAACATACTTCAATTAAATCATCCAATGTCCAGTTACGATATTTGTTTTGCAAACACTTATCTATTGTTTTATATCTAATTAATGCGTTTTTATTCTGCGACATATTGAATTGTTTTTCAGAAAATTACGTTCAAAGATAAATAAAAATATTTACTGCGCAAAATGCTTGCGTAGTAGCATAAATATCTTTGCATCGTAAAAAAAAGAAAATAATAATTTAAAGATATCAGGCAAGTCTTGTTGAGTGTTTTATATAGCACCATTGTTGTACAATCTGCTTTCCGAAGTATTGGTTTTTACAATTCAACTTGGCTTGAAGGTTTTGGTTGTTTTCCAAAAAACTTCCTCCATCTAAGTGTCATGGGTTCAAATCCCATACTCTGCAAAGAGTTAGCTCAGTCAGGTAGAGCATTAGAAACGTCGCAGGTTCGAATCCTGCTCTTGATTAGATTCAGGATAGCTCAGTGGTTAGAGTAAATGCTACCTTTTAAGTAGCTCAATCTTTGAAAAATGAAGGGGTTTTGTCAATCGGAATAATCGTTCTTTTACGATTTGACGAAACTTTTATAAATGCCTGAAAACACAGCAGAACTGTTGGCAGTGTGGGATTGTGATCTGTATGTATTAATAAAATAAGTAAGCTTATTTATTGAGAAAACAGAACAGAAACTCAGATGAATAACAGGGAACGGTATTTTCCGCAAATATAAAGTGACAAAACCCCGACATTTTTTTAACCCGATTATTAATGAAATAAAATATACTATTATGTTGAAAAGAGTAAAAATTGAAGATTACAAAATTGGTTTGGTTTATAAAAACGGATTACTGAATAAAGTAATTGAAACTGGTCAATACTGGGTATTAGAAAACAGAGAGGTGAAAATTTACGATCTGACCAAACCATTTATTTCGGTTATTGACCCCGACATTTTGATGAAAAATGAGTTGCTTGCCGGACAGCTCGAATTAATTCGGGTTAAAGATAACCAAATCGTATTAGTGTTCGACAACTCAAACCTGAAAGAAGTATTGACAACCGGGAAATACCTTTTCTGGAAACAATATCTTACATATCAGTTCACAACTGTTGATTTATGCACTGTAAATATTGGTGATGATATTTCACATACTATTCTTGATCATCCTAAATTACAGCCATTTGTACGTAAGCAAATAGTTTCAGTGTTCGAAAAAGGTTTACTGTACATCGACAATAAAATGGAGACCGAACTGACATCCGGCACATATTATTTTTGGATCAATTCAACTCCTGTTGAGATAAAAACGATGGATACACGGGTGCAACAACTCGAAATTTCGGGACAGGAATTGCTAACCAAAGACAAAGCTTCCATTCGAATGAGTATTTTTGTACGGTTTCAGATGGTTGATATTGTTAAAGCCCTTTGCAATGTAAAGGATTATGATAAACAGTTGTACGTTGCAGGTCAATTAGCATTGCGCGAGATTGTTAGTTCACTAACATTGGACGAATTGCTGACAAAAAAAGACATATTGGGTAATGATGTAATTGATGTAATGTTGAAAAAAACCAATACGCTGGGAGTTTTACTTTTCGATGCCGGTTTACGCGATGTAATTTTGCCGGGCGATATGAAAGAAATCATGAATCAGGTGTTGGTAGCTGAAAAGAAAGCGCAGGCAAATATTATTATGCGTCGGGAAGAAACCGCTTCAGTAAGAAGTATGTTGAATACAGCCAAACTGATGGAGGAAAATGAAATGCTCTGGAAACTGAAAGAAATGGAATATGTTGAGAAAATTGCAGATAAAATTGGCGAAATCACCATTTCGGGAAAAGGTGGAATTGTAGCTGAATTACGTGAAATCTTCACAAAATAAAAAACGAATTATGAAAGAACAAACAAAAATTTTGCAACCAATAAATGGCTTCGATTTGATTGAACTTGGTTACAATCAGAATGCTATTATTGGCATGGCGCTTAAAATCAACAAAAAACGTAATGGATATAATCGTGAAGAGATGTTGTATCATTATAAAAATGTACTCATAAATCCAACCGAATATTTGGAAAATGAATTATTCGCCACATTAGCAAATGCCATAATTATTGAAAACGAACAGCCTGTAAGTAAACAAATTCCACTACTGGAAAATAGCTTAAATTATCCCATTTATGGCAAAGAAGGAATTGAACAAGGTGCAGTAGATCAGATGAACATAGCTATGAAACTACCTGTTACCGTAGCCGGTGCATTGATGCCGGATGCACATTCGGGCTATGGTTTGCCCATCGGTGGTGTGTTGGCTACGCGTAATGCTGTTATTCCTTATGGTGTGGGTGTTGATATTGGCTGTAGAATGGCTTTGAGTATATTTGATTTACCCGAAACAATTTTAGATTCTGAATCCGATTGGTTAAAATCTATTCTGATCCAAAATACTTGTTTTGGTGCAGGAAATGGATTTCAGGGAAAAAACAGAAGTGAACATTTGGTACTTGAAAGCGAAACATTTAAAATGAACAATTTATTGAAAGGATTGCACGAAAAAGCATATACTCAACTTGGTAGTTCGGGTGGAGGAAATCATTTTGTGGAATTCGGTATCATTGAATTTAAAGAAAAGAATGAAGAGCTAACCATTGATAAAGGTCGGTACCTTGCGTTACTTTCGCACTCCGGCTCAAGAGGCCTGGGTGGAACATTGGCAAACCATTATACCCGACTGGCAAAAGAAATTTGCGAATTACCTTTTGAAGCACGGAATCTGGCTTATTTTAATATGAATTCGCAGGAAGGACAAGAATATTGGTTAGCAATGACGCTTGCAGGTGAATATGCTTCGGCAAACCACGAAATAATTCACACTAAAATTGCAAAAGTTTTAGGTGCAAAAGTGCTCGCAAAAGTTGAGAATCATCACAATTTTGCATGGAAAGAAACACATAATGGAGAAGAACTAATCGTTCACCGTAAAGGTGCAAACCCGGCAGGAATGGGAATTTTAAGCATCATTCCTGGCTCGATGGCTACACCAGGTTTTCTTGTACGTGGTAAAGGCGAAACTAATTCATTAAGATCATCTTCGCATGGAGCTGGAAGAATTATGAGCCGTACAAAAGCGAATCAAACAGTCAGCAATGAAATGTTGCAATCTTTTTTGATTGAAAAAGGAGTGACTCTTATTGGTGGAGGTACCGACGAAGCTCCAATGGCTTATAAAAACATCGAAGAAGTGATACTTTCTCAAAACGAATTGGTAGATGTGCTAGCCTGTTTTACACCTAAAATTGTACGAATGGCTGATGATGGCAGTAAAGAAGATTAAGTGGAGTTCGTTCAGTATTAAAGGCTGTCTCAAAAGGACAGCCGCTTTGCTTTTTAAAATCTCTTTACCACCATTACTCTTAATCCTTCCGGTATTACTTTTACAGTTATTTCTCTACCTTCTTCGTAGGGTTCACCATCAAAATGGAACGGGCCCGGATCATCACGCTTCAGTGTAACTTCACTCGCCCGCAATGTTGTCATAAACAAATCATTATTAATAGTTTTTGTAAAAAGCTGCAAAGCAATCGAAGGTATAGCAATAATGGGGAAACTACTCAAAATTGAAATATCAATTTTTCCATCCTGGACACTGGCTTGTGGAGCAATATAAGCATTATTACCCCATTGTCCGGCATTGGCAAAAGTAAGCACAAACGCTTTTGACTGCAAGTCGATACCATCGCCGATCAGATGACAATTTTGTGGTTTGTAGGTGAAATAACCTGTTATCATTTTTTCGATATACGACATTATTCCGCGCCTTTTACCTTTTGCAAATTCCATGCTGACATAAGCGTCAAAACCAGTTCCACAGGTACAAAAAAACTGCTTATTGTTTACAATGCCATAGTCAATTAAAATTGATTCCGAAAAATTCAAATGTCGAACTGCTTTTGAAATATTCATAGGAATATTCAAATGACGGGCTAATCCATTTCCTGAACCAATGGGAATAATTCCTAATGACACGTTTGAGTGAACCAATTCCCGGGCAATTTCGTTTACAGTACCGTCCCCTCCTACCGCAACAATACAATCGTATCCTTGACCTTTGTAGAATTTTGACAATTCGCTTCCATGTCCTTTATATTCAGTAAATCTTATTTCAGCATCGAAAACAGCGCTATCCAACTCTTTCTTAATCAATTCCGGAATTGTATCTTTTCTGACTGTTCCAGAAATTGGATTGATAATAAAAGCAATTTTCTTCTTAATAATAGACATAAAAGTATTTTTAATCAAAAGGGTTGCTAAATTACATATAATTATTCATATTAAAAACACATTCATTCCTCTGTAACAATTTGTTTATTTCATTTGTTGTATATTTGCAAGTATAAACGATATGTTTCAAGGAAGTAAATTTTCAAATAACGGTTTAAGAAGTTACTACTAAACATTGTAGATTCCGAGAACATGAAACGCGAAACGCGAAACACGAAACATGAAACATGAAACGCAAAACACGAAACTAGAAACCAGGAATACGAAACAAAACACAAACCATGTCAAAGAAATCAAGATCAAGAAAACCGGCAAGCACACGAATTCGCAAATCTGAATTAGTGCAAAATATCATCAATATATTCAATGAAAATCCTGAAAAGAATTACAATTATAAACAAATGTCTCAGGCATTGAATATAAGTTCTGAATCGCAACGCGTGTTTGTAAATGAATTGATGTACGAGCTGTTAAATGAAGAATTTCTAACTGAAATATCTCGGGGAAAATTTAAAGTAAATTCGCGTGGAGGATACTTAACAGGCACAATTGATCGTCAGGGCGTTAAAACTTTTCTTAATCCCGACGATGGTGGCGAACCGGTGTTCATTCCTGAACGAAAAACAAATCATGCTTTTTTGAACGATAAAGTAAAAGTGTTTTTGTATGCCCGTCGCAAAGGTCTGATACCCGAAGGAGAAGTGGTAGAAATTATCAAAAGAGCGAAAGATACCTTTGTTGGAATTCTTGAAGTATCAGAAAACTTTGCATTTCTAATCTCTGATAATAAAGTGGTTACAAATGATATTTTCATACCAAAGAGCAAACTAAACGGAGGAAAAAACGGACAAAAAGCTGTTGTTAAATTGCTTGAATGGCAACCGAATATGAAAAATCCGGTGGGTGAAGTGATTGATGTACTTGGAGAAAAAGGAGACAACACTACCGAAATGCATGCAATTTTGGCCGAATTTGGATTGCCCTATAAATATCCTGCCGAAGTGGAAGCAGCAGCCGAACATATTGATGCAGGCATTACACCCGATGAAGTAGCCCGCCGTATCGATTTACGCGGCGTTCCAACCATTACTGTCGATCCACGGGATGCAAAAGATTTTGACGATGCCTTGTCGCTGCGCAAACTCCCTAACGGACTTTGGGAAGTGGGTGTTCACATTGCAGATGTAACTCATTATGTGCGCCCTGATAGTATAATTGAAAAGGAAGCATTGGTTCGCGCCACATCAGTATATCTTGTTGACCGAACCATTCCTATGTTGCCTGAACATTTGTCAAATGGCATCTGTTCTCTACGTCCGAATGAGGATAAACTCACCTACTCTGTCCTTTTTCAGATGAACGACAAAGCAGAAGTACTTAAATATGAAATCGCTAAAACAGTAACACGGAGTATCCGCAGATTTACATACGAAGAAGCACAAACAGTTATCGAAACAGGTGCAGGTGATTGTCAGGAAGAGATATTGACGCTTGACCGATTGGCAAAAATCCTTCGTGAAAACCGATTTACAGCCGGTGCCATTGCTTTCGACCGCGTGGAAGTTCGCTTCGAAATAGATGACAAAGGAAAACCTGTTTCTGTATTCTTTAAAGAACAAAAAGATGCCAATAAGATGATCGAGGAATTTATGTTACTTGCTAATAAGACTGTGGCAACTCACATTGGAAAGCCAGGTAAAAGTCTGAAAGCAAAAACATTTGTTTATCGCATACACGATGTACCAAATCCCGATAAATTGCAGAATTTCTCTGTATTTATCAAGCGTTTTGGTTACAATCTGAAAATTTCTGGAAAAAGCACAGCTGTTTCAAGCGCACTCAATCATTTACTTGATGAAGTTCAGGGTAAAAAAGAACAAAACCTGATCGAGACACTTGCTGTGCGCTCAATGGCAAAAGCAGTATATTCTACCGAGAATATCGGGCATTACGGACTTGCATTCGACTATTACACACATTTCACCTCCCCTATCCGCCGCTATCCCGACATGATGGTTCACCGTTTACTTGAGCGCTATGCATCTGGCGGTAAACCTGTTAACCAAAAAGAATATGAGGAATACTGTCAGCACAGCAGTGATATGGAACAATTAGCTTCGAATGCCGAACGCGCTTCTATTAAGTACAAACAGGTCGAATTTATGTCGGCACATTTAGGTGAAGTTTTCGATGGGGTAATTTCTGGAGTTACTGAGTGGGGAATTTACGTTGAACTTGTTGCCAATAAGTGTGAGGGAATGGTTCCAATTCGCGATTTAGACGATGATTATTATACTTTTGACGACAAAAATTATTGTCTGGTAGGCAGAAGATACCACCGTAAATTTCAATTAGGGGATGAAATTACGGTTAAGGTCGCCAAAGCCAATCTTGATAAAAAACAATTGGACTTTGCGCTTGTTTAAAATTATAAATTTTACAAATATATTCATTTGTTTTTCAGCAATATACTAAATATACAACTCCAAAAAACAAACTTTTTTACTGAGATTCATTGTAAAACTCAAAAATAGCTTTATCTTTGCACTCGCAAAACAAAGCAATGGCTGCGTAGCTCAACTGAATAGAGTACCACACTACGGATGTGGGGGTTACAGGTTTGAATCCTGTCGCGGTCAC
>CAYNHC010000182.1:5860-7092 GCA_964396705.1 uncultured Paludibacter sp. | reverse complement strand
GAGCTATTTTCGCATTTGAGGTGCAAAGATACGTTCTTTTTGAGAATTTGCAAAGAATTCTATAAAAAATAATGGACTTTTTTAGCTACAAGTTTACGCTAAATCAACATAAGAAAATGTGATTGACCCAGTTGTAAATTTAACGGTTCGATTATTGTAAAGTTAAAGTGTTTTTTAAGCTGCACTAAATTAATATATTTTTTAGTCCTAATGAGATTAAAATCAAATATTTTGATGACTTTGTAGTAAATTTGCACTCCCAAATCAAAAACATGGCAGAAATAGATAAAACTGATATTAAAACGATGAATAAAATCAGAGCAAAGTTCAAAAAAGCTTTGTCTGATTATAGGTTGATTGAGGACAATGACCACATTCTCATAGGTTTATCTGGAGGAAAAGATTCATTGGCTTTGGTTGAACTGCTTGGTGAGCGCATGAAATTATTTGTACCCCGATTTAAAATTACTGCTGCACATATTTCAGTAGAGAATATAGCGTACAAATCTGATTTGGAATATCTCAGTAAATTTTCGGAAAAGCAGGGTATTCCTTTTGTACATCAGGTTACAAAGTTTGATGATAATAATGAAAAAAAAATATCAACCTGTTATCTCTGCTCGTGGCACAGACGAAAAGCATTATTTGATTTAGCAAAACAATTGAACTGTAATAAAATTGCATTAGGTCATCACTTGGATGATATAGTTGAAACTTTAATGATGAATTTAGTGTTTCAGGGGTCATTTGGATCAATGCCTCCAAAACTAAAAATGCAAAAAATGGACATAACTATTATCAGACCACTTGCTTTTATTTCTGAAAAAGAAATGATAGAAATGGATAGAATTAAAAATTACAAGAAGCAAATTAAGAATTGTCCTTTCGAAAAAGAATCTTCGCGCAAAGAGGCAAAAAAATTGATTGAAGAGCTTGAAAAACTAAATCCTAACGTACGTCAGAGCATTTGGTCATCAATGGAGAATATTAAAACGGAGTATCTTCCGGTTAAAGAAATGTAAAATGAAAATATTTATTACCATAACGTTTTTAGTAATTTCTAATGTTTTTATGACATTTGCGTGGTATGGTCATTTAAAACTCAAAGAATTCAAATGGTTCGAAACTTTACCACTGATACTTATCATTTTATTTAGTTGGGGTATAGCATTATTCGAATACATATTTCAGGTTCCGGCTAACAGAATTGGATTCAAAGGTAATGGAGGCCC
>CAYNHC010000182.1:0-5760 GCA_964396705.1 uncultured Paludibacter sp. | reverse complement strand
AATTACAAATTTCAATTCTTTATATTTTTGCTTATCTTTGTTGGAACATATTTTAAAAATTAGGATAAACCTTTTATACTTTCTTATTTTAATCGTAAAAAAACTATTTGTAAATTTAAACTGTTTAAAGGAATAAAAAATCATGAAAAATAAATTTCAATATATACTCACCATTGTATTGTTAATATCGTCGGTTAATTGTTTACATGCAATTAAAGCTACTCCCTACCCTATCAGTAAAACTCAGTCTGACGGCACAGAAATAACATATTATTTAAAAGGAGATGAATTTTTTCATTACAAAACTACATTAGACAACTTTCTAATTGTAGAAGATATAGATGGAATTTTAAAATACGGAATACATGATTCAAAAGGTAAAGTAATAAGTACCGGGGTTAAAGCAAATGAAATAAACAAGCGGACTGCCAAGGAATTAAAATATATAAAAACCAAATTACAGAAAGTCGATTTTTCTTTGGCTACATCACAAACACAATCGTCAAGAATTGCTAAAGTTAAATCTGAAACTTCGCCTCAAAAATCATATCCATTAACAGGAAGTCCTAAATCGTTGGTTATTCTTGTAAACTTTTCGGATAAAAATTATATTACTCCTGACCCTAAAACAGCATTTACCAATTTATTAAACGAACAGGGATACAGCTCAAATGGAGGTACTGGTTCAGCACGTGATTATTTCAGAGACGCTTCAAATGGACTTTTCAATCCACAATTTGATGTTGTAGGACCATATACTCTAACAAAAACTTTCGCATTTTATGGTGAAAATGTTTCTGAAGAAGATAAAAATCCTCGCCAGTTAGTTATCGATGCTTGTACGCTTGCAGATGCCGAAGGCGTTGACTTTGCTCAATATGACTCTGACAATGATGGCTTTGTTGATAACATTTTTATTTATTACGCCGGCAATAATGAGGCTGAAGGCGCTCCTGCCAACACTATATGGCCACATAGATGGTCGTTATCAAATTACAGCACTAAATTCGATGGTAAAACTATTTTTGATTATGCCTGCACATCTGAATTAAGAGGTGCAGCCAGCAACAACATGTGTGGCATTGGAACTTTCTGTCATGAGTTTGGTCATGTATTGGGCTTGCCTGATTATTACATTACTGGTGGAACTTCAACTCATCAAACACCCTCCTATTGGAATATAATGGATGGTGGGGCTTATTTAAATTTGGGACGCACACCACCCACCTATTCTGCTTTCGATCGGTTCTATTTAAACTGGCTAACGCCCATAGAACTGAAAACGCCTCAAAATGCAGTACTTAAGTCCTTAACTTCAAACAATAAAGCTTATATCATTACTCAAAATGGCAATCATAATCTGAATGGTTCAAATCCATCACCTTTAGAATTTTTCACCTTAGAGAATCGTCAACAATCTGGTTGGGACGCTTATCTTCCCGGTCATGGATTACTAATAACACGCATATTTTACGATGCTTCGACATGGAATAGCAATACACCAAATAATCATGAAGCAACTATGGGTTACGATATCATCGAAGCTGACGGATTGGCATCTGATAACAACTTATCTGGCGATCCATTTCCGGGTGTGCTAAATGTAACATCTTATTCACCTAAACTGCGTTCAGGAGCTAATATTGATAAACCTTTGACTGTTATCAAAGAAACAAATGGCGTTATTTCTTTTCGTTTTATGGGTGGCAATGGACAATTTCCAACAATATCAACTAAAAATATTATTAATAATTTTTCAACAGTACATGGAACGCCTTCAGTAGTTCAAACTTTGATAGTTAGCGGAAAAAAATTAGTGGATGATATAAAGATTGCTTTCAGCAATAAAATTCACTTTGAAATAAAAAAATCTACTGACGCTGACAATTCGTGGGCCAAATCATTAATTTTAACTCCTAATTCTGATTCAATTGTTACAGATACAGAAATACTAATCAGGTATAATCCTACTTTTCCATCATACAATGATACACATGCTGACAACCTAAACCTAGAATCCTTTGATGCAGATAAGGTGACTATGACTTTTAATGGCACTTCTACTCGTCCGGTTTATGTAGTTCCTCCGGTTGCAACAGAAGCCTCTGAAGTTACCATGGGTAGTTTCATAGCCAACTGGAACAAAGTACAAGATGCAAGTGGTTATTATTTAACTGTTTACAATATATCAAATGATACTTCAGAAGTTAGACAAGGATTTAATAACGGACTAATTGAACCAATAGGTTGGACAATTTCGGCAAGTGCCGCATCGTCTTCGATTGATTATAGTGGCAAAGAGCCTCCCGGTATTCAATTTAAAAATACAGGTGATTTTATACAGACTGAAGAATATTTATTTCCTCCTGCTTCTGTTTCTGTATTTTTGAAATCGCTTTCAGGAAATGGTGGATATTTAATAGTTGAAGCATGGAATGGACAAGTATGGAGTAAACTTGACAGTGTTCCGGTTACTAATAATTTAGCTGGTATATCCAGATTTAATTTAAATTCAGATAAAAACTACACCCGTTTCCGATTTTCGTATTCCAAAGTTTCAGGTTATCTGGTTGTGGATGACATAACTGCTTCGTTTACGCAAACTAATGAAATAATCCTTGACAATCAATGGATAATAACTAATTCGGATACTCTTATCAATTTAGAAAATGATAAAAACTATTTCTATAAAGTAAAAGCAAGTGATAAAACATATAATTTCAACAACACCATTAAATATGAAAATATAACCTATTTTTCAAATTTAATTCAGGTTAAAACGTTAAAGGATATTGATATTAATAAGCTTTTAGCTGTTATTGAAACCGATGGAAGTGTAAAAGTAATTCTTCCAACAACTGACACGGAAATTTATATTTATAATGTAATCGGACAAAAAATAAGAGTCATTAAACCTGTTTCTAATATTGTTAGAATTACTGATTTGCCTAAAAATCAATTGTATATTTTGCAAGCAGGTAAAAGAAAAACAAAAATAGCATTGTAAACAATATTTATTTTATCAAAACTTTCCGCCAGTCGAACTACGGAAAGTTTTTTTATGGATTAAAGATGAATGATAAAATAGTGGGTAGTGGGAAGTTGATAGAAAGTTAAAGTAATTATCCGTATATAGACATAAACAAAACCAATAGGGGTTTCACCCCTAAAACCCGACTTACTTTTTTGCCTTAATGCAAAAAAGTAAGCAAAAAAAATCAAGACTGTGCCTGCTTCACTCGAAAAACTTACGCTCGATAGGCTCAAATCGTCCAAACTTACACCGTCGAAATACGACGGTGCTCAAACAAGGACGATTTTTAACCGCCTATCTCACTTGTTTTTCGGCTCACCAGACAAGGTCGGTCGCTTGCGAGCAAATCAGCAATCGTTAGGTCATTATATCATTACACAGATAATCATTAAAGATAGTGAGCAGTAAAATAGCAAATTGTATAATTGTAAATAATAAAATATGTTTTCAGTAGATGGATTAACCGTTGAATTCAGCGGAAAAACACTTTTTCAGGACATTTCGTTTGTAATCAATGAGAAGGATCGCATAGCGCTTATGGGAAAAAATGGCGCCGGAAAATCAACTCTTCTTAAAATTCTAGCCGGTCAACGCCAACCAACAAGAGGCAGTTTATCGTTTCCAAAGGAATTAGTTGTGGCATATTTACCCCAACACCTCTTAACCGAAGATAACAGAACAGTATTTGAAGAAACTTCGCTGGCTTTTTCCGAAATATCTGAAATGGAAAAACAAATAGAGGCCTTAAACGAAGAACTTACAACTCGTACCGACTATGAATCGGATAGTTATATGGAACTTATCGAAAGAGTTTCAGCTTTAAGTGAACAATTTTACGGTATTGAAGAAATAAATTATGATGCTGATATAGAGAAAACACTTCTTGGTCTGGGATTCTCACGGGAGGATTTTACCCGTAATACTTCCGAATTCAGTGGTGGTTGGCGCATGAGAATCGAACTTGCCAAAATTCTTCTTCGTCGTCCCGATGTATTATTATTAGATGAACCTACCAATCATTTGGATATTGATTCTATTCAATGGCTCGAAGAATTTCTTGTGAATTCGGCAAAAGCAGTAGTTATTATTTCGCACGACAGGGCTTTTGTTGACAATATAACTACACGCACTATTGAGGTTACAATGGGAAGAATTTACGACTATAAAGCTAAATACTCCCACTATCTGCAATTGAGAAAAGAACGCCGTGAGCAACAGCAAAAGCAATTTGACGAGCAGCAGAAAATGATTGCCGAAACTACTGAGTTTATTGAACGTTTCAAAGGAACCTATTCAAAAACACTTCAGGTTCAGTCACGCGTAAAAATGTTGGAGAAAATTGTACCTGTCGAAGTTGATGATGTTGACACTTCCCGATTACGTTTAAAGTTTCCCCCATCGCCCCGTTCCGGGAATTATCCTGTTTCGTCCGATATAGTTGGTAAATGTTATGATACGAAACGTATTTTTGCAAATGCCTCATTTATGATCGAAAGAGGTGAAAAAATTGCTTTTGTAGGAAAAAACGGTGAAGGTAAGTCAACACTGGTGAAATGTATTATGGGTGAGATAGAACACGAAGGCAAACTTACTATAGGCCACAATGTAAAAATTGGCTATTTCGCTCAAAATCAAGCTTCAATGCTTGATGAAAATCTGACTGTTTATCAAACCATTGATGATATTGCTGTAGGTGACATCCGTACAAAAATAAAAGATTTACTCGGAGCATTTATGTTTGGTGGCGAAGAGTCGTTTAAAAAAGTGAAAGTGCTTTCGGGAGGTGAACGTACCAGACTTGCTTTGCTTAAATTATTGCTCGAACCGGTTAATCTCTTAATTCTTGATGAACCTACCAATCATCTCGACATGCGTACAAAAGATATTCTGAAACAAGCATTGATCGATTTTGATGGCACCCTAATTGTAGTTTCGCACGATCGCGATTTTCTGGATGGATTAGTCACAAAGGTTTTTGAATTTGGAAACCAACGTGTAATCGAACATCATGAGGACATTTATGGCTTTCTTGCCAAAAAGAAACTGGAAAATTTAAGGGAAATTGAAAGAAAATAATTTCTCGCAGTTATTTTTAACTTTTCCAAAGTTTAAAACTTTGGAAAAGTTATTGTAGAAAAGTTATTCAAAGAATTACATAGTCATTATATCACTTTTTTGCAAGGGTTCATACGGACCCTTTTTTACTTCAAAAATCACAGTACCTTTTTCATTCACTTCTAAAGTATGCCACTGACCGGCAGGAATATGAATGCCATAGTTACCAATCGCAGGATTTAAAAGTATTGTATCAGTTAATTGCTTATCATTATTGTAGAAGTAAACTTTCAATTCACCACGTAAAATCATATATGTTTCTTCGGTATGAACATGTCTGTGAATTGGCATTATTGTACCAGGTTCAAGTGCATTCAATAGGCGTTGAACATCGTTCTGTTCAGATTTATGAAGATTTAAATTTTTTCTTCAAAATTTCTGTAAGCTCTGCTATCTTCTCTCCCTTTTTCCCAATAATTAATCCTGGCTTATGAGTTGCGATAACAACTTTTTCTCCCACCGGAGTGTATTCTATAAAAACTTTAGAGACTTTTCCTTTTCCAAACATTTTTTTTACAAATAATTTTATATTATATTCATCCTTTTTTACATTTACAAATTTCTTTTCTTCCATATTAATTATTTTTTGCTTTTTTTAATTTATTTTTTGA
>CAYNHC010000181.1:1969-7092 GCA_964396705.1 uncultured Paludibacter sp. | reverse complement strand
TTAAGAATAAGCACTCCAGACCGGATTGCAAATTTAATAAGTCCTACTATTGATTTACTTTCGGTTTTTTCCATTATACTAATACGGTGCGAATCAACAGTTTGCTTACTAATAAAGAGTTTCTCAGCAATTTCCCGACTGGTATATTCTTTCAATATTAAATCGAGCACTTCACTTTCGCGATGAGTGAGTTTAATATCGGCAATGTCATTTTTGTGAAGTTTAACTTCTTTATAAAGTAGCGGGATTATTTCATGTGCAAAATATGAACCTTTATCGGTAAGTGATTCTAAAGCCCTTAAAAATTCGGCTTTACCGGTTGTTTTAAGCAGGTATCCATCAGCATCAACATCAAGTGCCTCTTTTACATAATTGATATGATTGTGCATCGAAAGTATCAAAACTTTAATAGAATGGTCATGCGCTTTTATCTTTTTACACAAATCGGTGCCACTCATTCCGGGCATAAAAATATCAGTAATTACTATGTCGAACTGCTTATCAACCATCATAACCTGATTTAATGCATTTTCGCCATTTAATGCTTCAGCTTCAACACGAAAATTTTTATTGCCATCAAGCATGCTTTTTATACCATCAATTACAATTTGATGGTCATCTACAATTAAAATTCTTTGAATCTTGTTTTCCATATCTACTAAGCCGGTATTTCTATTAAAAATTGAGTTCCCTTTTTCTCTTGTGATAAAACTGTAACTTTTCCGCTGATTTGTTTTATGCGTTCAAATATATTTGTCAAACCGATACCTTTTGTGTTATCCGAATCATTCTTGCTGAAACCTATACCATCGTCGGAAATCTGAAGTTCAATGCGATGGTTGTTTATCGCTAATTTAATTTCAACCTTACTGGCTTTTGAATACTTCAGAGCATTGTTGGTAATTTCCTGCACAAGTCTATATATTACCAACTCAATATTGGGCGATAACTTTGCATCTGTAACTGTGGAGTCAATTTTTAGATTGAATTTTATTTCTTGATTAATGAAATTGTTCTGTTCGCACAAATTTTCAAGGGCAATTATAATTCCTTTGTCGAGATCCTTTGGATACAAATTATGCGAAATACTGCGTACATCTGTAATTGTTTGATCCAAAAGCGTCGAAACACGATCCACGGCATCATTATCAGCGGAGTTGAATAAAGAAAGGTGCATTTTCATCACAGCAAGCTTCTGACTTACGCCATCGTGTAAATCGCGCGCTATGCGCGAACGTTCACTTTGCTCGGCTTCAATCAACATAGCCGAAACTTTACTTTCCTGTTCGGCAATTTGTAATTTAATTCGTTTATCCTTGTTCTGAAAATAAAACCAGAGAATTACAATAATCAACAAAACCGTTAGTAAAGTAAACAACAAAGCAATTCGTTGACCCTTCAGTTGCGATTGTTGCACTTCTATCTGTTGGTTTTTCCTGTCGGTTTCGTATTCAATATTCAAAAGTTCAATGGTTCTCGAAACTTCAAGGTCATTCATTTTACGATAGGTCGCAAGCATTGAGTCCTGATATTGAGTAATCATTTTCAAATCATTATCTTGTTTTGCCCATTCAACAAGCTTTCCATAAATCCAATATTTTTTATCAACGTTACTGTCATCCGAAAAAATTTTCAATGCCCGATTCAAATAATCGAAAGCCAAAATAGTCTGACCAGTATTCCGATAAATATCAGCCATAAGCACCTGATTTGCTGCCATATTTAATTTCACTCCACCGAGCGAGTCAACTTCATAAGATTTTTTACAATAATATAATGCAGAATCAATCAACCCTTTTTCGAGAAAACACATGCCTAGATTATTGTAAAATGAGCTGATCAGGTAATTATTTTTCTCATTCCCATATTTCAAAATCATTTCTCTATCAAGTAACATTGCACTGTCAATGCTTCCTGTACTGCCAAGTATATTTGCTTTCAGGTGAAGTATGCCGAGTTTTACCGAAACATTTGCAGAATCACTCACAATTTCATTAATATAACGCATTGCATTTGGCGTATCATGTTTATTGTAGTATGCCTGAGCTATATTAGCTTTCACAACGTGAATCATTCTACGGTCATCCGATTTTTCGTAAACATTAAGTGCAGATTGAAAATAGTAGAAAGCTGAATCGTATGTGGTTTGATTCATAAAATTAAGACCTATACTCATAATATTCAATGCCCGGAGAGTATCAGTTTCAAGTCCGGGTTCAATATAACTGTTTGCTTCTGCATATTTTTCCGATGATTTCTTGTATTCTCCCTTTCTGAAATACAATCTCCCTTCGGTAGTTTTTTTAAGATACCAAAGCAAATCACTGTTATATTTTAAAGTTAAAGTATCGAGTCTGTTGTAGAAATTTAGCAAACTATCATATTCCGAATAATTATTCTTTTGAAATTCAGCATAATACTGACTAAAAACCAAATTATCATTCTCCTTATTTCCGTTACATCCACTTAATACAAGTATAATTATCAGTAATTGCAAAATACTTTTGAGCTTCATTTCAAAAAACTTTGAATGGTTAATTTTATAAAATAACTATACAAAAATATATAATAGTTTTTAATTAATTCACTTTGTTTAAAACAAATTTGAATAAACAAAAAAACACCGCCTTAAAACAAGCGGTGTTTATATTGAATTACGATATTGAACTATTTAATTCAATACGTTTAATGAAATATTTATTATTAGCAATAAAACTTATAACCTGTAAGTTTTTACTTCAAATACCAGTTTGTTTTATCCATTAATTTCTGGCGAATGGCTTCTTTGTTTTCAGTATGTTTTGCTGCAACTTTATTGGCCAAATATGAATTGTCGTTACGACGTATTGCAACACGCATCAAATCGTGAAAACGATTTCCTTCGAATGCAGTTTCTAAAGCCAGTTCGTCAACTATCATATCCTCAACATAGAGAATTGAATCAGACTTAGCGGGCAAATTAGGGATTCTGCAATATGTTGTGTCTAACTGTATATTTCCTAATCCACGCGATTTTGTTCCTACATTTGTAATGCGTTTTGTAACATTATTAACTATAATATTATAATCAAATTGATCATTCGGAAAATTCATATAGTTTGGTAACGGATCAGATTTTTCGGATAAAGGTATGCGCGAAGTTATTGTGGCACTATTTAAACCGTATTTCATTACAGCCAATGCTAAATTTGGTTTCCCCAATTGGTTTACGGCTTCGGCATAACGCAGATAAAGCAATGCTATTCGATAGGGTATGACTTGTTTAATATCATAATTCAGAGGATTCATATCTACCCACTTACCAATACAATTTGGTTTCCCATTTTTATCTCCAATTGAAAAAGAATAACCTGTACTGCTATACGAATTACTTTGCACTCTGGATACAGAATAAAGCATACGCTGATCACCAAGTGTATCAAGTGTAGTAGAATGAACATACATTTGTGTTTTCCAGTTATTGATTGACACATCTGAAGGTTTAAACTTGAGCTGTAAATTTAAACTATCGAGACTATGATGATGACCATACTGGTTCGATGTGGTTATAGCAGTAATATATTCATATGAACCAAATACAAACAGATTGCCCCAATTGGGATTAATTGAATACCCTCCCGTAAAAACATTGTTCACAACTTCGAGCTTCGATGTATAATCTTCTACAACAAGATATTTGTTTTTTAGCATTAAATCATGATATTCGTTGGCAGCATTTTCATATTGACCGGTCCAAAGATATAAATCTCCTATTAAAAACCTGATAGGGAAAAATGCATCCGACATATCATGAGTACTTAACGAACCAAATGCAGGTTCTTCAATATCTTTATACGGCGACAAATCAGCAATCAGAACTGGAGCAAGTTGTTCTAAAGTATAAACCGGATAGTCACTTTTTTCTGCATCTTCAATGGTCAGGATTGGTTTTTCATAATAAATTACCTGTCCGTAATTCATTGCTATTTGCATATAAGTCCAGGCTCTTATGCCTTTTGAAGCAGCATACACTCGTTTTAACCCAGCAACCGAACTATTTTTTTCAGATTTATCAATAGTACTGATTATGTAATTACAATTATTGATTACAGCATAGTAATCCTTCAGATTGTTAGCATAAGGATTTGAGGTCGATGGATTGAAATTGTTTATTTCTTCGAGATAAATATCGGTATTTTCGCTTACATCGAGTAAATCGCCACGCAATTCACCTAAAATCACATACGAATCGGATAATTTCTGAAGTTGCGAAAAAACGCCAAACATTGAATATAACGAATCATTTGCAGAATTCATCTGATACTCATCTTCAAATGTCAGTCTGTTCGAATCAACATCAAGCAAATCGCAACTCACAAATGAAGTTACTGATATCAACAAGAGTATTATTAGTTTACTGATTTTTTTCATTGCAGTATAATTGTTTTATTAAATGAGTTATTACAAGTTAAGTTTAATACCAACATAATATGATTTAGTTTGAGGTATCAGTCCAGCATCAATTCCCTGATAATAAACTGAATTTCCTGCCGAAAACTCCGGATCGAGTCCCAAGTAGTTGGTTACTGTAAACAAATTATTGGCAGCTACCCAAATGTTCAACCCTTCGAAGTATTTACTTTTGATAGGGAGTTCATAGGACAAAGTGATATTTTTAAATCTTAAATATGAACCATCTTCAATCCAACGGTCAGAGAAACGGGCATTTCCCATTGGATCGCCGTAAACCGATCTAGGTTGTGAAGTAACCTGACCATCGGCAGTCCATCTGTTTAACATTGCAGTGGTCTGATTATAAAATCCCGAACCCGATTCAAGTTGACTCCTGTAATAATTGTAAACATCATTCCCATACGAATAAGCAAATACTGTACTTAGTGTAAAACGTTTCACCATCCATTTGCTGGTTATATTTCCATAAAGATCAGGATTTGGATTTCCTATAACTTGTTTGTCTTTTTCATCAATAATACCATCAACTACATAATCATCAAAATGAATGTCTCCGGCACCGAAATCGACAGTGCTTCCATTCACCTGTTTAATTTTCAGATTGGCAGCGGCCGCATCTTGCTGAGTTGCAAATACTCCTTTGGTTTTGTAACCATAAAACACTCCTACAG
>CAYNHC010000181.1:0-1869 GCA_964396705.1 uncultured Paludibacter sp. | reverse complement strand
GCAACTTTCAGATAATCATAACTACCGTTAATTGTAGTATTATTATTTGAACCGGAATTATGTTCTTCAATATAATCAGATTCGTAATAGTTGCTAATATAACGTAATCCATAAATTGCTTTTAATGAATTGAGACCATCAGATTTTCTTGTGTAGGTTAATCTTGTGTCATCAAAGAAAGCTGTATTTCGCATAACCTGACTTGAAATCTGGTTGTATGAATAACCTTTGTCCTCAATAAGTCTGGGTGCAGTGTAATGCATTGGAATAAAATGCCCTTCGATGGATTTATGCAGATTATAATCAAATTGAGAACTCAATGTAAATTCAGGACTTATTTTTATTGATGGCGTAAGTCCGATATTTATACGATAGTTTTTAAGATTATTGATTGAACCATAAATAAGTCCATTTGGATTGCTTATTTCGAACTCATCAGCGTAAGAAAAATTAGCTGTTTTTTCGCCAGACGAAGTGAAGGAATTAGGACTTAAAAATGGTGATTTGATGGCACTTATCCAGGTTGGTGAAGAATACTGATTCATTCCATCGTTCAATAATTTTCTTTCGATACGGGACAAACCGATATTCAATGACATGTCAAAATTATCCGTCAATTTAAAATCCGCATTAAATCTTGCGTTTACTCGTTGAAAATCTGTTGTTTTCACTACGCCTTTATTGGTTGTATAGCCAACCGAAAAATAGTACAACGCCTTCTCATCTCCTCCTGAAGCATTAATCAAATAACTGTTTGTCAAACCTTTTTGATATATCTGATCAGACCAATTGGTATTATTATGATAAGTATTATAGGTCGAACTTGTAGGATCCACATTCATAAATCCATAAGAAGCAACTTCGCTTCCGGTGACTCCTTTAGTTCCTAAAATATCGCTGGCATAAACTCTGAAGTCCTCGCTTTTCATCATGGGCACATTTCCGGGAATTTCGGTGAGTCCGGACATTATATTCAGACTAATTTTTGTTACCATTGAGGTCGCACGTTTGGTTTTTATCATAATCACTCCATTCGAAGCTTTACTTCCATAAACTGACGAGCCATCTTTTATAACAGTAACATTTTCTATATCATTGATATCGATATTTGATAAAGGATTGAACCAGAATCCGGTGTGAATCGATTCGGTGTCGTACATACTATTCCAAACCACTCCATCGATTACATACAGAGGTTGTGCATTAGCATTGATAGAATTTATACCGCGGATAAACACGGATGAACCAATTCCGGCATTCCCCGAACGCGATACACTTCTCGCATCACCTCCAAAAAGCGATTGAAACATCTCATCAACAGAAATGGCACTTGAATTACTTAAATCATCAATACTCTTAATGGCTGAAACAGCTGAAGAATTATCTTTCTTTCCTGTAATGTCAAAAACTGTCTTGAAATATTTTTGAAACTGATCTGAATAAAGTTCTATTTTCAACGAATCATTGCCCTGTACAGGAATCTCACGTTTGTTATAATCGTAAGCCGAAATATGAAGCACATCCTTGGCAGACACATTTTTAAGTACGAAAACACCTTTTTCGTCGGTTACCGCTGACAAATTTTTATTTGGAATTGAAATTTGAGCTGCACTTAACGGTTGCTTAGTATTGGCATCTATAATTACACCTTTAAATGTCCGTTGATTTTCATCGCTTTTTTGTGCCATTAAACCTACAACCGGAATTAAAATATAAATTGCTGTTAAAAGGCAGTATTTACTAAAACAGTTCATTTTCCTGTTCATTCTTAATATATTAATATTATTCTTCATCATTATACTAATTAAATGTTTTAATAATTTATTGAACAGGTTCAAGAATTATACAATCGATGCGTAAAGTACGCTT
>CAYNHC010000180.1:0-7122 GCA_964396705.1 uncultured Paludibacter sp. | reverse complement strand
CGGGAGGTGTGAGTCTTAATAAAGAAAAGCTTCTTAATCAGGATGAAATCATTACTGAATCTAATTTGCTGAACAACAAATATTTATTGGTTCAAAAAGGAAAGAAAAATTACTTTTTATTGATAGTGGAATAAAAAAATCTGAATTATTGAATAAAGGTAGTGCCATTTATCATTTTTAAAAATGATAAATGGCTCTTTTGTTTGTATGCATTTTCAATTCGACCATTTTCAAACAATCAGGATTTGTTTATTCTTATTATAAAAAATCAATGGTGAAAAAGACTTTAGTTATCACATTCTGTAAAAAAAAATAAAAAACCGGGTTTCAAAAGTGAATTTATGTTTTAGTAATATAAATTTAACTTTTAAATGTCTAGTAATTGCCAAAAAAGCTGTACTTTTCGACGTTTTAACTAAATCAGTTTATCTATTAATATGACACTTATTTAACAACAAACAATAGTTATCCAATGAAAAAAACAATGAAATTGACAGTTATTTTATTCTGTTTGTTTTTGCAAATGCCGCTAATTCAAACCTTTGCACAAAATACAGATGCTGATAAATCAGGTTTGGTGGGCACTGCCTGGGAAATGGTAATGAACGTAAAAGACAATGAGAAACAAGAGCGTACCATGTATTTTAAGAAAAATTTCACTTTCGAAACCCGAACCAGTGATGGATCGGTGTTCAACGGTGGGAAATACAGTGTTATCGACAGTCGGACTTTTGTGACGGTTCATTCAGGTTCGCAGTCGGCCTGTTTGTATAACTTCAGTATTAAAAATGATACGCTGCATTTCATGGGTCATTATATCGATTCCTATTTCAACGAAGACGATAACAAAATTGGCTTTTCTACTATTGAAGAAATTTGGGTAAAAAAAACAGATTGGGTTGATAAAAATGAAGGCATACTGTTCAGCGAACTTGCCACGCTTACCGAAGTGCTGGAAAAGTCGGCTGTGGAGGGAAAATTTATATTTATGGATTGTTATACCGAATGGTGTGGTCCGTGCAAATACCTGGCAAACAACATATTTCCTTTGAAAACAGTTGGTGATTTCTACAATAAGAACTTTATTAATGTTTCGTTCGATATGGAAACTCCCGAAGGTAGAAGTATTGCAACAAAATACGGAGTCAGAGCATATCCTACCTTGCTTTTCATAAACTCAAAAGGTGAAGTGGAACACATGTCGGTAGGTGCTGGTGGTGCCGAACACCTTTTGCAATTAGGTAAAACCGCATTGGATACGGAACATAATCTGAAGGCTTTGCAACTAAAACTCAAAAATGGTGACCGTTCTGCTGAAACTATTAAAGCATACCTATCGGCAAACAATTATGCTAAAGATAAAAAAGCACTTCTGTCGGATTATTTCAAGAATAAGAAATCCGAGCAAAGATTATCTGAAGATTCGTGGCAGTTATTCAATTGGTACGATAACGATGTTGAAAGCCAACAGTTTAAGTTCTTTGCAAAGCACCGTGCCGAATATGAGAAGAAGTTCGGGAAGAAAGATGTTAAGAATAAACTATGGCAAATGCTAAACGATAATGTGAGGGATAGTGTAAAATACAATTCGTTACGCAAGGTAGATGCGGGTTTGTTTACGAAACATAAAACCTACGCTGATTTTCAGCAGGCATATTATAAATTCCGTTCCGATAAAAAGAATCAGGCAAACTGGAATAACATGTTGCAAAAAGCCACCTTGTATTTCGTTCAGGATGATATTGATGCAATGGATTACAATAATATATGCTGGTTTATTTACGAAAATTATAAAGCATTTAACGATACCGAAGCATTGAAACAAGCCAAAGACTGGTCGAGCAAATCACATCAAATGCAACCCGAAGATATTCAGATAAATGACACCTATGCGCATATCTTGTTCGATTTGGGATTTATTCAGGAAGCTATCAAACACGAAGAGCTAGCCTTAAAAAAAGGGCAGGAACTCAAAAGTAGTTCAGTGAAATTTTTTACCGACGAACTGGCACGATTCAAAAAAGTATTGAATTAAAGTAAAAACGGTTAGTTTAAATTGTTTTTAACACAAAAAGAGCTACTGAGAAAAAAGGTAACTCTTTTTGCATATTTTAAATAAAAGCTTTCAAACCTATTGTACCGGTCTCTATGGCTGCATGATTCAATTATCAGGAACCATTTTGAGATTTTATAAAAAATTCACGTTAGATGTTAATTGAATATTGCTTATTTTGTATAATTTTGAATCGTGAAATGCCTAATCAAAGAATCAAAATAATGTTTTTATGATGAATTCTGTTTTTTTGCTCAATAATGTAATTTTAATTTCCACATGTTTTATCATGTCTCTGATATTTTTATTTATACCACTTCCGAAGAATGATGGTTTAAAGGAGTATCGAATTTCATTGCGTTTTTTGGCATTTTCTTATATGGCTTTATCTGTTCTTACCATTATGGATTTATTGAATGACAATGCCAAAGTGAACTTTTCAATAGATCTGACAGCTTTTTCTTTTCAAACAATTTTGTTTTCGTTTACACTGATTAATTTATTTAATAAAAATTTTGCGACTACAAACTCTGTGTTGAAACACATGTTTCCCACTTTGATTTATATTTTCCTATCTTACATTTTTTCGAAAATATGGGATTTCTCATCTTCACAAGACCTGCAAAGTTCACAAAGTCCAATTGTTACCATTAATCATCCAACATCTATACTAAACATCTTATTTCTTGTTTTTTGTATAGGTCAGATGTTTTATTTTGTGTCTCGCTTTTCGTCTGAATCAAAGAAGTACAAACTAAGTCTTAATAATTATTATGCCGAAACATATCAATTACAGTTAGTCTGGGTGCATTATTTTTTTTATGGTGCCTTTATTTACGGCGCCATTATGGCTTTTTCTATTTTTATTTCTTCTCCTGTATTTGACATAAATGTAACAGGCATAAGCATACTTTTTTACGCATTGTTTGGTTTGTTTTACCTTCAATATCCGCGTACATATATCAATATTGAACCCGTTTTTAATAATGATTTATCATCAGCAAATATCCTTGAAACAGAAATGATTAATCACTCATTTTCGTGGGATAAATTAAAAATAATGATCATTGAAGAAGAATATTATTTGAGACAGGGAGTTAATATTATAGAAATGGCGCAATTTCTTAAAATCGGGAGAACCACACTCTCAAATTTGATTAATAAAGAGGAAAAAATGAATTTCTATGCCTGGATTAATAACCTCAGAATAGAAAAAGCAAAACAAATTTTCATTGAAAATTCAGATTATACCATATTACAGGTCGCGGAAATGACAGGTTTCAGCGAATCATCCAACTTTTGCCGCCAGTTCAAACAAATAACCAATCAATCACCATCCGCATGGAAACAAACACTTCAAAAGAATTAGTGAACTGGATATAAAACAGATTGAATACGTATTATTTTTGTCACATTAGTCCCTCAATATTTTAGAATTTTCCTTTCTGCGTTAAGATTTCTATGTTTTAGTAGTCTTCTTTACTAAACTTACCTTCTGTTATCTCTCGGTACGCTATAATGTACCGAGAGATAAACACAATATCTACTTTATTTCCTTTATTTGCATTCCCGAACTTCATCGAGAAATTAATTCAAATTTATGAAACAATTATTTACTCATTTATCAGTAAAGCAAATTTTCGCTTTATTGAGTGCTCTTTTTCTGTTGACTCTAACAGTTAATGCACAGGAATATAAGATAAGTTTTAGCGCCAGTGGGGCTTCGGGGACATTAGAAAATGTTGTAATTGAAAATATTTCAACAGGATTGTCAGTCAACCTTAATGGAACTGACACGTTAGTACTTAATTCGACCGGAACAATTTCAGGAATAAACCTGATAAAGGAAAACAATCACTCAAAACTGACACTCTTTCCCAATCCCACAATCAACGAATCTACACTTTCTTTCGATTTACCACAAACCGGAAATACTACCGTTTCGATTACAGACATTACCGGGAAAATCATTAATAAAATAACCACACATCAACAAAGTGGAACTTATCAATATACTTTACCTGTACTTAAAAGTGGTTTGTATATAATATCAGTTCAGGGTAAAGGCTTTAACGGTTTTGATAAATTATTGAGTATAAGCAATGTAATGAGCTCAACCGGAATAATACAACAAATATCTGCAGAAAGTCCGGCTAAAGTAATAAACACTGCATCGCCCAATAAGATTCCCGCTGCTGGCACAAGAAAAGCATTGAAATATACTGTTGGCGATTTATTGCGTTTAACGGGAACAACCGGAAATGCCAGTACAATTATTATGGATAACATTACCATAAGCAAGAATATCGATTTTCATCTGATCAATTGTATCGATGGAGATAACAATATTTATCCGGCAATAAAAATCGGACCATTGTATTGGATGGCAAAAAACCTGAAGACAAGGAAATACAACAGTGGAGTTGGATTGAACTTTATTAACTCACAATTAAACTGGAATGCTTTGACCTCAACAAGCGAGTCATATTGTTATTACAACGATAATGCCGACAATGCTGATATTTACGGTGCTCTTTACACTTATAACGCTGCAGCCACAGTTGCCCCTGAAGGCTGGAGACTACCTACTGAAGCTGAATTCAATGAACTTGCCAAATATTTGGGTGGATTGGATATAGCCGGAGCTAAAATGAAAGCAATGGGTACAAAATACTGGACAACGCCCAACACAAGCGCTACCAATGCGAGCGGATTCAATGCGTTGGCTTCGGGATATCGTACGTCAACAGGATTTTCACAATCGGGAACGGCAGCTGCTTACTGGACTTCAACAAAAGTAGATCAGGCAAATGCATACAATGCCTTGCTATTGTACAACAATGCTTCCATAAAAATTAACAATCAGAACAAACTGAATGATGGATTGTCAATCCGTTGCGTGTATCAACCCAACGATAATCGAGTTAAAATGTTGAAATCCATCTTTGGATCTAACGCCGACCCCAAACCACCGGTAGTTGGCTTGGACACATTACCCATTAAGAAAACAGCTTTTATAATGCCGGCTGATAAAGAACTGATGTTTATGATTCCTTCTGCAACCAATCAGTTTAAGTTAAATTACAACCCCTCAAAAGCTGCAATAACCGACATACCCAATATTCCTGCTGTAACATCCACTGGCATAAAATGGTGGTTGAATTTAAAAAAAATGGCAACCCAGTTGAATAGCAATGGGCATGAAAATACAATAATGGCTGTATGGAACGAAAGCAAACAAGGATTTAGCAGCGGAACAGGGAAAGTTACCTTACACATTATTGGCGATTCAGTTAGTAATTACGCCCATCAAACCATTGTTTTGCCCGATGATTTTACTATGCCCGATATTCACGCAGGAGGAATGGAAGCAAGAACTGGTTATAATGGTATTGGGAGACACGGGGAAAATACAATTGCCGAATATTGTCAGCAAGAATTAACTTTAAAAACCGGAGATGTAAATAATGATGGAACGCCGGATATATTATTAGGTGTACACGATATACTCAGGATTTACGATGGAAAAACTTTTGCAAAAATAGCTGAACGTAATTTTCAGAGCGATCATAGTCTGACTCCTGAAAAAGTATTTTATCTGTGTTTTGCGGTAACAGACATTGACAAAAACGGTAGAAATGATATATTGGTTACAACTTCTTCAAATTTAAGTAATTTAGTCCCTAAGTTGCACGTATTTATAAATGGTAATCTTGCAACAACAGATGCAAACTTACATTTGATAAAAGATGTTAACCCTGCAAATTTAACTGCTAAAGCAGCAAGTTTTGCTATTGGAGATATCAATGGAGATGGTCTTGACGAAATTGTTTTTCATTTAACAGCAAATACTTTACTTCAATATGTAACTTATTTCAACTATTCGAATAAATCATTTACCGCACTTGCACCATTATTTCAGATAGACGCAAATTATCTTGCTACGGGTCCCATTATTCTTGCCCGGCTTAAAGGTCCGGCTGCGCCCTATTATATTGTAACAAGTAACAGTGTGGTTGGTATTAACGATGCAGGAAACCTTAGTTTTCCATTTACAGGTAGTGGTGCGATGATTGGAGGAGGTACCGGATATCAGGTTTTCGGAGATCAAATGGTGGCCGGAAACTTCGATAAAGATGTCACCGGTACAGAAGAAGTTTGTTATATTCATACTTTGTGGTACAATAGCACTGTTGATAGCAATTGTTGGCTTAACTACATGTATATCAATAGCAGTAATGCAGTGGTGACTGTCAGTAGTCCTACCATATTCAGAGCCAATCATTCGAGTGTAAATTTATATACAATTTTTCCTGTATTAGCGGGTGTAAATACAAGTCATACCGGTAAAATCCTTGAATTTAAGCGACACGAATACATGCTCACCTCGCCTGTTGTAAATGCAGTATTAGCTACTGCTCCTTATTATCCAAGCTGGTACACGGGGACTAATTCGCCTTCTACATCATGGGGGAAATCGACTTCAACCGGTTCGGGTTCAGAAACAGAAATCACACATACAGCTACAGCGATTATGGGATTTGAACAAGAATTCAATATCCCATTGGTAGCAACAAAAATCGGAGGCGTAGAATTTACTGCAAAAGTTTCGACCGAACTTTCTTCGGCATTCTCAACTGAAAAAACAGTAACGAAGTCTGTTTCGTACCAATCGGGTGAAGAAGATGCCGTAGTAGTATCAGCAACTCCTTATGATGCTTATTTTTATACTATTGTGAAAAGTGACAAGCCGGAACAGGAAGGAAGTGAATTCATGATTTCTTTCCCACGAAAACCAATTACACAGATGATAAGTGTTAATAGCTATAATAAATTTACTGAAGGTCAAAACGTGCCGGTTATCGATAAATCAATATTAAAACACACTGTTGGATTGCCTTTGACCTATCCTACTTCAACAACAGGTTTATCCAATCTCACTGGAAATGCAAGTTTTGTATATACCGGAAGCAGTTTTACTGGTGTTGGAAATACCGGAGGCGTATCGAAGGAGATTGAAGTCAGTGAATCGCAGTCAAAAAGTACAGCCATGACAATAGAAGCCGAAG
>CAYNHC010000179.1:0-7219 GCA_964396705.1 uncultured Paludibacter sp. | reverse complement strand
TAAAATTAATTATCAAAACGCAAAAAACGGGATTTATGTTCATGCGAACACAAATCCCGTTTTGCTTACCACCACAAATAAATCAATTTACTTTTTTACCCCAAAGAGATCTTCCTGATGAATTTAATCCAGAATAAACAATGGTAGGCACACGTGGAGATGCTTCCCAATCAAGTTCTCGTTGTATTTTTAGCTTCTGTGAGCCGATGGTCAGTGTCTTAGTGTTCGCATCGTATTTCCAGATTCCACTTAATGCGCCGGTTGCAACATAATTTGCTGATAATGTGAGCGTTGTTGAAGTTTGCTGAACTCCTGCAACATAATTAAGCGTAATATTTTCCCATGTCCCAATTAAATCATTATCAGTAATAAGTGTTTGAGGAACATTGGCATAACGTTCGGGCAATACAACAGGCCAGCCATCATCTGTCCACAGAATTTTACGAACATGCCCCATCATGAGCGCATTGCTGTAGGCATTTCCATTGGTATTAGCTGGTAATCGACCCTGCGAACTGTAATACCATTGACCCGAAACTGTATCCTGAAATACTGCACAATGAGAAATCCCAACCCAACCGGAGTGGTTATTAAACTTATAGGGATGTGTAATAATCGGAAAACAATCTGCTCCGTTAGTAATATTGGGACCGGCTGCATAATTAGAACTTGTGGTGTAACCGTAGTAAGGTCCGTTAATATTTTTTGCTCTGCAAACACGAGTATTGTAATTAACCGATAATTCGTCGTAAGCCAAGAATAAATAGTAGTATTGTGTAATTGGATTATATATCACTTCCGGACCTTCCTGAGCCTGCCAGCGATTATTATCATTATTTACTCTTCGCGCTACACGTGTACCATAATCGGCAAGTGTTTTTAATTGATATGGCTTGCCGGTTTCAGGATTAAGTTTTACGGCAGGAATTCCGCTGTGCCACGAACCATAAATCAGCCAATGTTCACCTGCCGGAGTGACGATATAAGTTGGGTCAATGGCATTCCATTTGAAATAACCGCTCCAATCGGAAGTACTTGAGCGAGCATAAGAGGTTTTATCAGTAACGGAACTGATTACATAACCTTTATCGACCCAGACATTTGCTCCGGGATTTGTTGATTCCATCATTCCTATAAACGCACGTTCGGTCCAGGTATTATCGAAGTTTGCTGTTGTATTTTGAAGTCCGTTTCCGATATAATTATCAATGATTACACTGTAATACAGCCTGAATTTATTTCCAACTTTGCGTACAACCGGAGCCCAAAAGCCATAATAAGGTGTAGTAATGGCTACAAGTCCCATTCGGGCGCGTATGGTGTTCAGAGAATCTTTTATCCAAGCCGGTGGAGTATTTACCATTGGATAACCTACATAAGTCCAGTTGACTAAATCTTTCGACCTTCGACCATAATAATGACCATAACCGTTTGTAACATTTCCATAAGAAGCATCGGTCTGATACATGTAATAATAATCGCCAAAACGAGCTACAGTAGGATCATGAACATTGGCAAGATTCCAACTTGCCCTGAAATTATAACCAGAAATGGAAGAATAATCGTCGGCGTAGGCTGGTGCTGTGTAACTTACTTTTTGAATTTCGAAAATCTTTATACTATCAATGCCTGAAATCAATATACTTGCAAAGGTGCTATCAGTTTTATGGATAATTAATTGAGTGTTATTAGTTCCAAATGTAATACTATCAATATCGCTGATATTATAATTTACCAGCGAACCTGTCGATTTATGAACATACAATTTTTGCTGAGACATTAACCCCGTAATGCACAAAAGCAATAAATATATTAATCTTGTTTTTTTCATTGCTTTACGAATTTTAGGTTTTGTCCGTTAACTCTTAGAATATAAAAACCTTCATCGAGATTGCTGATATTTATTTGCTGAAATTCTTCCGATAATATACAGGTATTCAACAAAGTGCCATTTATTCCGTATATTTTAATTTGATGTTTTCCGGAAGGAATATTTTTCAATCTGATAAACTCTTTAGCAGGATTGGGGTAAATTATGATTGATGTGTGATCAGTTGAGACAGCAGGTATTTCCGAAAATAGTCCGAAGGTTAATTTACTGATGGTTGATATTTGATATGAATTTGTTCCAAGTTCCTTTTTGTTCAATAGAAGATTTCCATCTGAAAAAGTAATTTTATTCAGCGAACTCAACAAAGTCACGTTTTCGGAACCATCGCTGAATTTAACCGTCAAACTGTTTTGTGCCACACAAAAATTTGTTGGGAATAACAGCAGTAAAATAAAGAAAGTAAAATAAAAATAATACAATCGCATATAATGGCTTGAAATAAAATATGTTATCAAATTTATTATAAAAAAATAATTGTTTGGTTTTAATCAAATCCTGATTAAAATCTGCTTTATGTAGAGTACAAAGATATAATTAATTTCAAACTAAGAAGAGGACAAAAGTGCTTTGTTAGAGGATATTTGTTAAGATTTGAAATTGATATAATGCTTTAATTATGATAAAAATCAATATATAAAATTTGAGGCATTCAATCTTTTAAAATAAAAATCAGAGAAAAGTCAATTTTCAAACTTTTCAAATATCTACTTTTGTGAATGAATTTCAAATAATCAATTGTTTTATTGTTCTTTAGCAAAATAATCCTCTCACATTATACATTCATCCTCTGCAAAACCCATTTATTTTGTTTATTTTCGTACTTTCACTTTTAACGAACATAAGATGATAAAATCGAAGCTATTTTTTTTGTCAGTGTTGTTATGTTATTTTACTTTTTTACATGCTAATCCGTACAAGGTAAGTTATATAACTGCCGAAAATGGTCTCTCGCGTAATTTTGTTAATCATATTTTTCGTGACTCTAAAGGGTATATGTGGTTTTCGACGAGCAGAGGGCTCGATCGTTACGATGGATATGACATCATCCATTTCAACAGCTCCAACCGGCTGAATCCTCTGCATGGGGATGTGGTAAATCATGTTGAAGAAGATAAAAATGGTGATTTATGGATTGGAACGGAAAGTGGATTATACTTTCGTGATTATAAAACCGGTGAAATTATTGCAGCGGTTAAAAAGTTAAATTCATCACAAAAGCACCTTTCACAATTCGTACGATTGATAAAAAAAGATGACAAAGGAGATCTTTGGATTGTACATGCTTCGGGAATAAGCAAAATTGAGTTTAATGGAAACAATAAACTTTCTGTCCGTGAAATTATTACAGGTTTGTCTATATTCGATATGATTTTTGTAAATGACAATATTTATATTGGTCAAAACAATAGTATTTTCAGATTAATAAAAAATAATGAGGAGTACCGCAAAATTACTGCAGATGAAAAATTGTTAAATCTTGCCGGTGAAGTGAACAACTTATTTTACGACAACGGTTTGTTGTGGATTGGCTCGGCTCAGGGTCTCTATCGTTTCGATTTTAACAATGCGAATATCTCGCATTTCATTCATAATCCCGCAAATTCATTATCAATTTCGTCTAATTCAATCACAGATATTAAAAAGAACAAAGAAGGAAAATTAGTTATTGGCACTTTGATCGGCATTAATATTTACGACTACCAAACGAATCATTTTACCCCAATAAATACTGAAACAGGTCCATTGGCGCAGGCATTAAATAATAATTTTGTCAGTAGTGTTTTTTGCGATAATGATATAATTTGGGTAGGGACTGAAAAAGGAGGAATCAATTTGCTCATCCCTAATCCTAATTTTTTTACTAACATCACTAATAATCCTGAGGAAAGCGGCAGTTTATCCAAAAATCCTGTAAATTCAATTTTTGAGGACAAAGAGGGAGATTTATTCGTTGGCACCGTGGAAGGCGGATTAAATATAAGAAAAAAGGGAACTCAAAACTTTATTCATTCCAAAGTAAAATATGGCGATCCGTTCTCTTTAAGTCACAATACAGTAAGTTCAATTTGTCAGGATTTGAGTGGTGATTACTGGATTGGAACATGGGGCGGCGGTATTAATTTGCTTAAAAAGGAAAAAAAATATAACCCTGTTTTTCAAAGATTCACAAGTACTGCAAATGGTAGCAACCAGTTAAGCAGTAATTTTGTAGCATCAGTAATTACTGATGCGCTGAACAATGGATTGTGGATAGGGACACGCAGTGGTTTAGATTATTTTGATATCGAAACCGGACGGTTTTTGCATGTATTAAATCATTTGCCTAACAATAAAGCAATCTGGTTTGTGACAGGGCTTTATATCGATTCGAACCAAAGACTTTGGGTGGGAACAGGTAACGGATTGTTTTGTATATATTTAAAGAATACAGACATTAAGCGTAATTTTATCCGATACCGGCATTTTCATTACGAGTTAACAGTCCCAGAGTCAACAATTGTAGAGAAGATTAACTGTATTCATGAATCTAAAGATGGTAAAATTTGGTTTGGAAGTAATGGAAACGGGCTTTATTCATACGAAAAAAAACAGAGTAAAGAGATTTTCAAAAAAATAGATGAAAAGTCAGGATTGTTGGATAATGTGATTTATGGAATTCTCGAAGATGAAACAGGAACTTTGTGGTTAAGCACAGACAAGGGACTTTGTGCTTATCATCCCGGTCGGAAGAGTTTTCGAAATTTCACAATGGTCGATGGACTTTTGTCGAATCAGTTTTATTGGGATGCTTTTTTCAAAAATGCTGAAGGTAAGATGTATTTCGGACACATGAACGGATTTACAGTTTTCGATCCGCTGAAATACATTCCCAACACTTTAAAAAATACTGTGTCAATTACAGGAATATCTATCTTAACCGAAAATATTTTTCCTGCCGATAAACCAAACTCTAAAAATTATTTGAAATTTAAAGATAATAAACTACAAAAGTTAGTTTTAAAAGAAAATGATAAAGCATTTACCGTTGAGTTTTCGGCTTTGAATTATTATTTACCCGATAAAGTAAAATATTCCTACAGATTGAAAGGTTTCGACACCGGTTGGAAAGTCGTCACATCCGATCGTAGATTTGCAAATTTCACTAACATTAGAAACGGCAATTATGAGCTCGAGATAAAATGTACAAATGCTGATGGAACCTGGTCTGACGAAATTACTTCGCTTAAAATAAGGGTAATACCACCTTTTTATAAAGCCTGGTGGTTTATTTTATTGCTTATTGTTTTTGTTGGATATGCTGCACTCAGGTATTATAAATTCAGAATAAATTCATTGCGCGAACAGGAAATTCACCTCCGGCAATTGGTTGAAAAACGTACACATGAAATTGAACTACAAAAACAACAACTTGAAGATCAGGCTACTAAACTTCATTCGAATATGAAAGAACTGATGGAGCATCAGGAGGAAGTTTCGCGCCAAAATGAAATGCTAATTCTTCAGAATCAAAAAATTACACATCAAAAAGAAGAATTGGAGCAATTGTCGAAGAAGTTGGAAGAAGCAACCCTTGATAAAATTACATTCTTCACCAATATTACGCATGAATTCCGTACGCCAATCACTTTAATTCTTGGTCCGGTTGAAAGATCACTTAAATTAAGTACTAATCCAAAAGTACTTGAACAACTTCATATTGTCCGTCGAAATTCCAAATTACTACTTTCGCTTATTAATCAATTAATGGATTTTCGAAAGATAGAATCGGGGAAAATGGAATTAACTAAAACGCATCAAAATTTTGTAGAATTTCTGGATGATATTATACTCCCATTCGAAGATTTGGTAAAAGAACGCGGTATTACATTTTATAAGCAGTTTAGGATTAATCCTCCTGAATTTTTATTCGATCGCGATAATATGCAAAAAGTGATAAGCAATCTTCTCTCCAATGCCATTAAGTTTACACCCGATGGAGGTAAAGTAACTATAATAGCAAGTACATATTTCGATAAAAGTAATACCGGAGAAAAGCTTTATTTTGCAGTAAAAGATACAGGTGTTGGAATACCTGAAAATGAACTTGAAAAGATTTTTGAGAGGTTCTATCAATATAAAAACAGTGAAGTTTATTCCTATACAGGACAAAGCGGAACCGGAATAGGTTTGTATCTGTGCAAGCAAATTATTGATCTTCACAACGGAAAAATTGAGGCGATTAATCTACATTCAGGAGGTTCAAGCTTTAGGTTTATTATACCAATCGAACGTCGTCTTTCGACTATGGTTTCGGTTGATGGCAAACCCTTGGAAATGATAGTTGCAAACAATGCACAGGAATTTGAAGAAATAAACGACTCTTTTGCTAAAGATAAACCCTTACTTCTCATTGTCGAAGATAATGCAGATATGCGACAGTACATCAGGTCGATTTTAAATACAGAGTTTAAAGTGCTCGAAGCACCTAATGGATTAGTTGGGCTGAAAGTAACTAACAGGTTTCAACCTGATATGATCATAAGCGATATAATGATGCCTGAAATGGATGGAGTTGAGTTTTGCAAACAAGTTAAGTCTAATTTTACCACTTCACACATTCCTGTAATTTTACTCACTGCCAAATCTTCGACCGATACTCAAATTGAAAGTTTCCATCAGGGAGCAGATGCTTTTTTAGTAAAACCATTTGACGAAGAATTACTTTTAGCCATTATCCGAAATCTGACAGATAAACGTAAACGATTGCAAATAAGTCTCTCCGAAAGCATGGATACTGAGATTTTAAATTTTGACGATGAATCTCTCGATAAAAAATTTATGGATAAAGCGCTGAAAGTAATTAAAGAGAATTACACAAATCCCGAATTTGATGTTACACAATTTATTGACGCCATGGGAATAAGCCGAAGTTTATTGCATAAAAAGCTGACCTATCTTGCCGGACAGTCAGCAAGCCGGTTTATCCGAATTTTCAGGTTAAATATTGCACGTGAGATAATCATTAAAAACCGAACATCACATGCACTCAATATCTCTGAAATTGCTTACGAGGTAGGATTTAACGATCCCAAATATTTTACCCGTTGCTTTACTAAACACTTTGGAATACAGCCAAGTACATTTATGGAAATGGAGAAGTAGTTTTTATAATTTATTCCTCTAAATAGAAATTTTAGTCCACCTCATTAAAATATATTTTATTTTTCTTTGTAAATATATTAGTTTTGTAAAGACTAAGTTGTCGTGAGAAACTTAAAGGTTTACAATTTAAGTAATGGACAAAATATAATGTCGTATAATTTAAAAAGAATAGAACGCGGATTTTAC
>CAYNHC010000178.1:0-7242 GCA_964396705.1 uncultured Paludibacter sp. | reverse complement strand
GCAAATTTCAGGAAATCAGCTTCCAACTCAGCATATTCAGGTTTCATTACAAAACAAATGTTCATGCGTGAGCGGTCTTCTTTAGCTGCAGTACCAACAAATATGCGGCTGTTATCAATGGCATTGTAAAGCAACTCTGCTTTGGCAATGTTTTTCTTTTCCATTTCAACTAATCCGCCGTTTGTTTTTAACCAACGCAATGTTTCTAAAGCGCTGTATATTGGCAATACCGGAGGAGTATTAAACATTGAACCTTCAGCAATATGTGTTTTGTAGTTTAACATGGTAGGAATATAACGAGATACTTTGCCCAGCAATTCTTCTTTTACAATAACGAATGCTAAGCCTGCAGGCGCTAAATTCTTTTGTGCACCACCATAAATTATTCCATATTTTGAAACATCTACAGGGCGTGAAAAAATATCAGACGACATATCGGCAACCAAAGGCACAGGTGAGTCAATATCAACAAGTAATTCGGTTCCGTATATTGTATTGTTAGTTGTGATGTGGAAATAATCGGCATCAGCGGGGATTACATAATTTTTCGGGATGAAGGTATAATTCGCATCTTTAGAAGAAGCAATTTCAATTGTTTCGCCAAAACCTTTTGCTTCCTTCATCGCTTTATTAGCCCAAACACCTGTATTCAGATAAGCAGCTTTCTTTTCGAATAAATTGAAAGGCACCATGCAAAATTGCATACTTGCACCACTACCTAAGAATAATACAGAATAACCTTCGGGAATATTCAACAATTCTTTAAAAAGAGAAACGGCTTCGTTCATCACGGCTTCAAAACCTTTTGAACGGTGGCTGATTTCTAAAATTGATAATCCTGAATCGTTGAAATCTAAAACTGCCTGTGCTGTTTTTTCGATAACTTCGCGAGGCAAAATAGATGGACCCGCACTAAAATTATGTTTTTTCATAAAAAAAATATGTTAGTTTTGTTAGTTTTATTTCTGCGTCATAACATCGCACAAAAGTACATAAATTTTTAATTCTTACCTTATATTAATGTGTTTATATTACTTTTTGCTACAAAATATTGATATAAATTCAGATAAAAAACCGAAAATGTATTTTTATTCAATACTGCATTAATCTTGTATAAATGTGCTAAAACTGAGTTATTTACTTATATATCTGCAACTTGAAGTTTTCAAACTATTTAATCAATTTTCGAAAATCATATACTATGAAATCGGGTTTTTCTAATTAACTTTGTATTCAATCAAAAATCGCAAAAATTGAAGTTATTTCTAATTAATAATTTTAAAAAATCAGGTAAAAAATGAAAAGATCAATCTATATTATTCTTATAATTCTTATTGTTTTAAAAGTTAATGCATCCAATCCAATTACAGGTTTCATAAATAATCCGTTATTGCAAAATTCTAATATAAGTTTATTGGTTAAAGATTTGAAGTCAGGTAAAATTCTTTACGAATCGGGTGCAAAAAACAGTTTTGTTTCTGCTTCAACAATGAAACTTGTTACCACTGCTACGGCATTAGAAATCTTAGGTTCGGATTTCAAATTCGAAACCCGACTTGAAATAAATGGTGAAATTGGCAAAGACAGTACATTAATTGGAAACCTGTATATCCGGGGTGGTGGCGACCCGACACTGGGTTCTGACAAAACAGGCGATAAAGATTTTATGACGAAATGGATCATTGCTTTAAAGAATGCAGGTATCAAGAACATAAAAGGTAAAATCATTGCCGACCCCGGCATTTTCGATCAACAGGTCATTAATCCACGCTGGACATGGGAAGATATGGGAAATTATTATGCACCGGGCATTCATGGAATTTCTTATCTCGATAATACTTACAGGCTTTATTTTCGTTCGGGTAAAGTAGGAACAAGTACCGAAATTGTACGTACAGACACTGAAATTAAGGGATTAACTTTTGAAAATTACGTGAAAAGTGCGAATACAACTTCGGATAATGCTTATTTTTATGGCGCGCCCTTTTCATTGAACCGTATGATTACCGGCGAAATTCCTGCCAATAAAAACGAATTTGCAGTGAAGGGAGATATTCCAAACCCGTCATTGCTTTTGGCACAACATTTTCACAACAGGCTTATCGAATCCGGTTCGGTCATTAGCGACTCTCCGGTTGTTCAAATTGAGCAAAGTTGCAATAAATATATCATTTACAAGCATTTTTCACCTCCATTGAGCGAGATTATTACTGAAATAAATGTAAAAAGCAATAACCATTATGCTGAATATCTGTTTAAATATCTTGGAATTAAAAACAATAATCCGGCAACTACCGAAGCCGCACTTGAAAGAATACGCAATTTCTGGAAAGGTAAGGGTTTACCAATCAATCAACTTTTCCAGTGCGATGGCTCTGGTCTTTCTCCTTCAAACGCTATTTCAGCCAATTTTTTTGTAGAATTACTGACGTACATGATAACAACAAGCAAAAATGCCGAAGTTTTTTATAAAAGTTTACCCGTATCGGGCGTGAATGGAACGTTGAAAGATTTGCTTTCAAAAACTACTCTTGAAGGTAAAGTTCATGCTAAAAGTGGTACAATAGCAAGAGTAAAATCCTATGCCGGTTATATTGAAATTGATGACAAAACACTTGTTTTTGCCATATTGGTGAATAACGCTAATGGAACGTCAAAAGAAGTTGTAAAAAAAATAGAGGAGTTTTTGCTAAATATCACCAAATAACAAAACTTTGATTCAATGAAAAACAGTTTATATTTAGACGAAACTACCTCAACAAATAGCTTTTTAAGAGAATTATTGAGACAAAAAACCCTTCCTGAGGGTTTTGTAGTTTTCACTGATTTTCAAACTGCCGGAAAAGGCCAGATAGAGAATTCATGGGAATCGGAAAAAGGAAAAAACTTATTATTCAGCATATTACTTTATCCACATCAAATCTCTATCGCTGAACAATTTATTATGTCGCAAATTGTAAGTATTGCATTAATTAAGGTGTTATCTGAATATTGCGAACAAGTAAAAATTAAATGGCCTAACGATATTTACGTTAATGATAAAAAGTTAGCTGGAATACTGATTGAAAATTCATTACAGGGAGCTCAAATAAAAAGCACCATAATTGGCATAGGTCTTAATGTAAATCAAACAGATTTTAAAAGTGACGCTCCTAATCCGGTTTCATTACGACTATTAAACAATAAATCGTACAACAGAAAAGTAATATTAGAAAAAATTATTGATAATATCTTACACATTTACAGCGAGATGGATAAAGATATTGTTAGAGAGGAATATTTTAGCAACCTGTATCGGAATGATGGTTTTTATGCTTTCAGAAGGGGTAACAAGATTTTTAATGCAAGAATAAAAAATGTTCTTCCTAATGGTAAGTTGATATTGTCATTGGAAAACAAATCAACAAAGGCTTTTTATTTTAAAGAAGTTGAATTTATAATTTAATCTTTTACTTCCTCATAATCAACATATTCGCCTTCACTTTTATCAAATATTTTTGTTTTATTTCCTGCAGAATTTGAACTGCTATTTTGTTGTTGATTGTTTATGTTCTGTTCCTTCTTCCTGCCTAAGCCAAAAAAAGAACGAATAATTCCAAAAACTGCCATTATGGCAAACAATCCGAAAAATAAAACTATTAAAACTAATAATAAAAGAATCTTAATCATAACGTCAAATTGAATTAAAACACTGCCTGAGCAACTCTCTTTACACTTTGTGTAGCCATCATACTATAAAAATGAATACTTGGCACACCATGATTAATCAAATCGCGTGCCTGTTTTGTGCACCATTCCACTCCTACTTCAGCGGCATCCAAATCGGTTTTACATTTTCGTAATTCATTTGCAAATTCCACAGGAATATCTGTATGAAATATCTTAGGCAACACAGTAAGTTGATTCATGAATGTAACAGGTTTTAAACCTGGAATAATTGGTACATTAATTCCATTCTCTTTACATTTATCTACGAATTCGAAATATTTTGAGTTGTCAAAAAACATTTGTGTCACAAGATATTCAGCACCTGCATCTACTTTTTGTTTGGCATAAAACAGATCCGATTCCAGATTTGGCGCTTCTTCATGTTTTTCGGGATAACAAGCCATACCATAAGAAAACGGCTCAATATCCGATTTCATTTTTGTTCCATCCAGAAAATATCCTTCATTAAACTTATTAACCTGAATTTGTAGCTCGGTTGCATGTGCATGTCCGGTAGGTGCAAAATCTTTTTCGTGTTTTGCTTTATCGCCCCGAAGAAGCAATAAATCTGTTATTCCGAGAAATTGCAAATCGATAAGTGCATATTCAGTTTCTTCCTTGGTAAATCCACTACATATTACATGTGGTACAACAGGAATTTTAAACTTGTTCTGAATAACCGCTGCAATTGCCACAGTACCAGGACGATGACGTTCAGCTACCCGTTCAAAAAGTCCTCCGGGAGTTTCTTTGAAAACCATCTCACTGCGGTGAGTAGTAATGTTGATATACTTTGGATCAAACTCACGTAATGCATTTATGGTTCTATATACGCCTTCAATTCCATTGCCCTTTAACGGAGGTAGCAACTCGAATGAAAAAGCAGTGGTTTTGGCGGATTTTATTTTTTCTACAACACTCATTTTGTCATTTACAATTTATTCATTTACAATTTACTATTTGTAAAATGCATTTACTGATTAATTAAACAGCTTGCAAAAATACAAATTTCTTTTTAAATGGAAGATAAACAATTTATTGTTAATGTATTTAATTGCCGTTTATCAATGATCTGAAAATTAATATCTGGAATAATATTTATCTCCAATATTCTTCATTTTGCATTTGTCATTCTTCATTTTTCATTCTTTGAGGTATTTCTCAAAAAACCGATCCTGCTCCCACAGCAAATGCAAGATATTTTCCCGTGCAACATAACCATGTGATTCTTTGGGTAAAATAACCATACGTGCAGGAGCACCATGACCTTTAAGTGCCTGAAAATACCTTTCGGTTTGCAAAGTAAAAGTTCCGGAATTATTATCTGCTTCACCGTGAATAAGCAATACAGGGGTTTTCATTTTATCAGCATGCACAAATGGAGACATAGCATTATATACTTCTGATGCCTCCCAATAGTTTCGCTGCTCAGACTGAAAACCGAAAGGAGTCAGCGTTCGGTTGTAAGCCCCGCTGCGCGCTACACCACATGCAAAAAGCTCACTGTGTGTTAATAAATTTGCCACCATAAAAGCACCGTAAGAGTGACCTCCAATTCCTACCTTTTCAGGATTAATAAACCCAAGCTTATCTACAGCATCGATTGCAGCTTTTGCATTAGCAATTAATTGTTCGATAAAATTATCGTTCGGTTCAGATTTGTCTTCGCCAATAATTGGAAATGCCGCATCATCCAGCACCGCATATCCACGGGTAATCCAGTAAACAAATGAATTGTAATGAGGAAATGTAAACTCATTAGGGTTCGCTGTACTTTGCCCTGCGCTGTATTTATCCTTAAATTCTGAAGGATAAGCCCAGATAAGTAACGGAAGTTTTTTGCCGGAGTTAATGTCATAATCAGCAGGTAAATACAAAGTCCCAGAAAGTTCAACTCCATCATTTCTTTTGTATTTAATAAGTTCTTTATGAACATTTTTAATACTTTCAAAGGGATTTTTGAAATGCGTTAATTGCCTGATGGTATTATTTTTAATGTTTCGGATAAAGTAATTTGGATATTCAGTTGACGATTGAATGCGAACCAAAGCGTCACCTTTTACAAACTGTTCGAAAGAATAAATTTCTTCTATCTTATCCTTATATTCCGACTGATATAATCTTACTGTTTTGTAGTCTTCCAATCGAAGTTTATCGATAAAAGGGAACTGACCATCGGGTGTGTGACCCGGACTACTCAAAAAAAGGCAATTATCTTCTATGCACAGCGAATATTTTCCATAAGCATTTTTCTTTACTTCAAAATTTCCCGGAAATGAATAAATATCCTGATAATTTCTTTCGAAAATAGCTTCGTGCTTTTCATTTCTATTGGATGGATTTATAAAATAGGTTTTTGTCTGGCGGGTATCGTACCAATAATCATCAACAATTGCAATATTTGAATTTCCCCACGAAATATTACTGAAACGCAAACTGGTTTTACAAAGCAGTTCAGGCTCTGTACTAAAAGGCGCTTTCCAAGTGTAAATTGCATCACGAAATTCAACCTCAATTGCCGGATCGCCTCCATCTAATGCTTCAACAAAAGCCAGAGTTGAAGGCTCATCTGCACGCCAACCAAATGAGCGTTTCTCTTTCTGTACTGCCATAAAACCCTTTGGAAGGCTATCGAGAAGAGGAACTTCATTTACTACTTGCACGGCATTGCCTTCCGAGTCACAAACAATATTCTGTTTTGGAAAATACTCTTCAGGAACTATATAAGAAAATGGTTTCCGTAAAACAGATATCAATACATAATTTCCATCCGGTGAAATATTTTCATTTTTATACAAATCAGCTTCTTTGAACAAAGATTTATATCCGTTCATATCCACTTTATAATACTCAGAAGTAGCCAATGTAATAAAATTGTCTTCATCGGTCTTGTTTTTGAGTAAATCCTGAAAAGTTCGGTTATGCGATTTTGTTCCATTGCTGGTTGAAACTACAGGACCTTCGGGAAAAGCAGATTGTGAATCAATAATAGGTGGTCTATTCTCGGGTGACATTCTGATTAAAATGTGCTGGTTATCAGCAAACCAACAAATTGGATTACCAAAAAATGCATTCACATTTCCATTGGCTAACTTTTTTGCACTTGCCGTCTCAAAATCCATAATCCAAAGTTCCAAACCGTCTGACACTGCATTTAAAAAAGCAATTTTTGAGTCATCACGCGACCATGTCAGATAAGCAATCCGCGGATTATCAGGTAATCCACTCACCTGAACCGGCTCTCCACCATCAACAAATGCAACTTTTAAATTTTTAATATAGTCAATTCTAGAACTTATATTCGTTTTCGGATTAATTCTCCTCCCTGCCAGCATTATTTCGGGTTGACTTAAATCCTCAAGCGTTTTGTAAGTGTTGCGATAAATATATAGTAAATATTTGTTATGTACATCCATTTCAATCGAAGGGACACGCTCATAATCGGCTAATTGAAGTATTTCCTCTGGTGGAAACTGATATTTTAAATTTTCCTCTGTTTCTAATTCACTCATATTTTCTGGTTTTCAATCCACA
>CAYNHC010000177.1:0-7244 GCA_964396705.1 uncultured Paludibacter sp. | reverse complement strand
GGGAAAGTTTTGATAAGTATTTGTTCCATTTTGGTGGTAGTTTCAACGGTTTTCGTTAGCGATGTTCCTGTTTTAAGCACGGGCTGAATTACAAAGTCGCCTTCATCCAATGTTGGAACAAACTCACCGCCGATTTTTGTAAAAAGAAATCCTGTAAATATTAATGAAACCAATGCAGCACCGAGCACCATTCTTTTGTGGGCGCTTGCCCAATGAATAACCGGCGAATAGGATTTGTGTGCAAGATTCATAAACCAATCGGAGATATTTTTTTTGTTTGTTTTGGTTGGTTTTAGAAATAGCGATGATGCAACCGGCAACCACGTTAATCCCATGATCATTGCTCCAATAATTGCAAAACAGAAAGAAAGCGCCATTGGTTTAAACATTTTTCCCTCAACGCCTGTTAATGAGAGGATTGGTATAAAAACGATAAGAATGATTACTTGTCCAAATATCGCCGATTTCATCATTTTGGAAGCTCCATCAATCGAAATAGCATCCATAATTGTTGAGCGTTCTTCACCCGAGGTGTTTTCAATTTCTTTTTTCCTGACAGTAATTTTCAGGGCAATAAATTCTACAATGATAACAGCACCATCTATTATTATCCCAAAGTCAAGCGCTCCTAGACTCATCAGGTTAGCGTCGATACCAAAAATATACATCATCGAAATGGTAAAAAGCAATGCAAGTGGAATCATGGAAGTTATAACCAGCGCAGATCGAAAATTGCCAAGCAGAAGTAATACCGTGAGCATTACAATGATAGCTCCAAGGATAAGATTTTCAACTACTGTGAATGTTGTTTTTGCAACCAATTCGCTTCTATCCACTATAGGGTTGATAAATATTCCCTCCGGCAAGTTTTTCTGAATTTCTGCAACTCGGGTTTTTACGTCTTTTATAACTTCTTTTGAGTTTGCATTTTTGAGCATCATTACCTGTCCGAGAATAGTTTCGCCTTTCCCGTTTGCAGTAATTGCACCGTATCTGTTGGCATGACCAAGTTTTATGCTTGCTATATCTTTTATAAGTATTGGTGTGCCTTTTACATTCTTAACAACAATATTTTCAATGTCTTCTACCGATTTCACCTGACCATCGCCTCGAATAAAGTAACTTTGGTTGGTTATTTCGATGTATGATCCACCCGAAATACTGTTGTTCGCTTCAAGCGCATTAAATACTTCCAATAGGTTGATATCCATTGCAATTAGTTGCGATGGATTAATTGAAACTTCGTATTGCTTTAAATATCCTCCCCAACTATTTATTTCAACAACTCCATTTATGCCCGATAATCTTCGTTTGATCACCCAATCCTGAATAGTACGCAGATCGGTTGCGGAGTATTTATTTTCATATCCTTCTTTTGTGTCGAGCGTGTATTGATATATTTCTCCTAATCCTGTAGTAACCGGACCCATTTCGGGTACTCCAAAACCTTCAGGAATTTTCGCAGAAGCACTTTTAATTTTTTCAGCTATCAATTGGCGAGGAAGGAATGAACCAAGTTTTTCATCGAAAACTATTGTGACCAGCGATATGCCAAATTTTGAAACCGAACGGATTTCGGCTACTCCCGGAAGATTTGCCATTTCCATTTCTACCGGAGCAGTGATGTATTGCTCAATTTCCTGGGTTGATAAATTTCCCGAAGTTGTTATAACCTGCACCTGATTGTTGGTTATATCCGGAACAGCACCAACCGGGATTTTGAAAACGGCATACGAACCAAATGCTGCAACGGTTAAAGTAAACAGAATAACGATAAGTTTATTCTTTATACTGAAGTCAATAATTTTTTCAAGCATAATATTCTGTTATTTAAATTTTAAAATGTCTTTTTTATTTCCACTTGGAGTAAATTAAGAATAAAGCAATAATAGATTTAGGGCTTCTTTTCTAACAGTCTACACAAAAGCATTTTTACTCAGCTTCGGTTTTGTATTTACAAATTTGCAGTGAGCAACAACTTCATATAGAAGTTGTTGATTTACTCATGTTTTAAATAATTAGACTTAAGGCAAAGATATAAAATAAATTATCAAAACTTGCACAATTGCAAGTTTTGATAATTGTTGATTAAAATGTTTAACGGATATAAATCAGAAAATTTCGGGAAAATTCTGCAATACATGATCCAACATCCGCGCCAATGTCAACTCAGAGAACAAAACGGACGACGCTCGGTAGTTTTTTCGGATGTAAAAACGGTAGAACGGGGAATGAAGATTTTTGAAGAATTTGGGAGATAACTGTTGAGTTCAACATCAATAAGGGAATCGTGATACTTACCTATCTGCCTACATCAAAGTTTGAACGGTGCAGAATACTTGAATTACCAATGAAACCCTTATTGAATATAACCTTTGTTAGCGGCTGGTTTTGTTTTCTTTTTGAATCTTATCATAATCTGTTAAAGCCAGTTTTATGCTCGAAATTATCAGGTCGGGTTCATCCGCTTGAACAAAATGGCTTGAGTTTGAACAATAAAATAACTTTCCATATTTCAGGGGGTATAAAAGTTCTAACCATCGTTTCATCTGGATGTTGCTATTAATTCGCCACATCTTTTCCCTGTCGTAAATTGTTGGTGGTTCAGAATTAGTAAAACCACCTGCCTTAATAAAATGTACCGGTACATCAGGCAAAGGATTCCGGTCGCATTCCGCAAAATCTGTTTTGGTCAATTGTCTTGATATTTTAACTTCTTCTACATAATACTTAGGCATTTCTGTATAGAGTTTTTCAATAAAATTCTTATACGGTTGCCCAAATATAGAATCAATCTGATGCTGGGAAAGTCCAATTTCCAGATAAGGCTGGTCGCCCATCTCCCCCTTTTTTGTAAAATCAATAGGATCAATAAAAATAAGACCCGCAATTTCATTGGGATAGTATGAGGCAAAACTTCTAATATAGGCTCCGCCAAAAGAATGTGATACCAATAGATAAGGTGGTTTTAGTCCTTTCTCTGATAGCATCTTTCTCAAATTAGTAACAATATGCTCAGTTGTTGGAGGCAGGCTGTCGTCTGCAGACTCTCCAATCCTTGTACGGTTATAGGCAAAAATAGCATTTGTTTTTGAAACTTCATCAATTATCGCTTTCCACCTGTCATAGGTGTCGGCCATTCCGTTTTCGAATACGATTACTGGTTTATTAATTTGATTATTCTTCATACCGCTTGCATATACTTCAACCTTATAACCGTTTAAAGTAATAAAGTCTAAGTTGGCTAAAGCTTTGTCTTTATTAGTTTTAACTATTTCAATAAGGGGTTTCCATCTGCTATCCGAGTATAACGATTTTAAATCAGGGTCAGACTTTATATGCCCGTAATTAGTGTAATTCATTAATGTTGCAATGTAATTTAAATGAAAGAATGCGCTATCCGCATTGTTTGCTAAAGCATAAGAACATGCGGCGTTGTACCGATGGTTCATTGTTATTTTAGCATCGGGTGCATTAAAAGCATCAGAAAACGCAAGAGCAGAATTCTTATAGTCTTTTACCTGGTATAGGGAGTCTGCTTTTCTGATAAGAACATCATACTTCTGATGATTTTTCTGAGCAATTAAAGATGTTGTAGAAATCAAGAGGGCGAGTAAAAAAGTTGTCGTTTTCATATTTTTTTTAATAATGGGTACAATCAATGTTGAAATAAATTTGCCGCTAACGATTATTTTACGAACATCCAAATATACATTTTCTAAATATAATACCTATAACATTAGCAAAATATTCAATATGCTTGCGAATGTTTGGAAGTATGAACAGTTGGCCATTTTAAATCGATTTTCCAACAACAAGCTTCGATGTGTAATTGTTGTATAGTTTAAATTTGTTTTTCTTCAAAGGTTTGATTATCAATTAATACCAGATTGATTTTTTTGTTTATTCCACTGCCTTTTATATAATCAACAGCACTTTTTAGTCTATAAGTTACTCCTTCATTTTGCCATAAATCTTTAAGTACAAAAAACTTAATTGTATAATCCGGTTCTGAATTTAAAAATATTATGTCAATCCTTTCATTAATTGGGAAATATGCTTTTAATTTCCTGACTGTGTTTTCAACTTTTTTTACATCTTCAATGGGCATAGTTGAATTGTAAAAAATAGTATGAAAATCATTTATCATATAGGATTGCAAATGAAGTATTGGCTCATATACTTGTGGGTTTTCAGATTTTACTTCTACAAGTTCGAAGTTCTTCGATAAGTTGATATCTGTAAAACCTATTTCAATTTTTTTATCAAGGTTTAAATTATAATTTAAGAAATTCTCAAATGTATTAAACTCCGAAATTAATAAGGTATCAGCAAGTAATGATGTGTCGGGAAGAACAAATTTAAGCCTGTAAAAATTGTTTTCGTTGTTGAGATATATATCTGCTCCTTCACTACCTTCCATAAATCGGGATTGCTTGATTGTCGTTGCAATCTGTTGTGATTTTAAACCATCAATGTCTTTACTATAATACAAAGTGACATTTTTATCAACCGAAAGATTCTTTTCATAACCTTTTGTTGGAATTGCGAACACCATTATTAATATAAAAATTGCAATAATTACAAGTCCGAGTAAACCATAACCTACAGCTTGCCAATTGGATGCTTTTTGACCATTTTCTGCGAGAAAATCTCTGATTTTTTGACCCTGTAATTTCTCAACTAATGCTGCAATTATTGCAGTATAAATTCCCGGGATTAACGCCTGAGGTACTTTATCAATTATGTGTTCGGGAATCATAAAAATCCCTGCAAATAATATTAGAGTTGATAAAATCCCCAGGAATATTGAATCACGTGCTGCATTCTCATTTCCGAATGCTTTGAAGTTTTTTGAAATTAAAAAACCTGCAGCAATTGGCCCACCAAAAAAGGTTGCAATCGAAATCGCTCTATTAGTAAAAACTTTTTGTGAGTTATTTTCCATTTATTTTTTGTTTTGTAATATCGATGTATTGTATGTGACATTTAACAAAACCACTGTTATGTAAAGGTTTTCTGTCAATCTGAGTAATTGTAGTCTCCATTTTTAGCTACATTTATTTTTAGTTCTTTATATTCTTTGGTGAACCTGTCATAGCCAATTTTCAGATTATCCCAAAAAGAAATAAGTTCATTGTTGTTTTTATATTTTGTTTTATAAGCTGTCATGTTTTGGTCAGTCATTTTAAATGGAAAAATGTAAACCGGAATTTTAGATTGTCCATTGTTTTTTGCATAGATAGCAAGTAAATATATTTCTTTAATGTGATCGTCTGTCATTGGCAAGCAACCTATTGTCACACATGATCCATGAATGAAAATATCACCACCTAAATCGGTATATTTGCTTTTTCTTTTGTCTGATAGGTTTGGATAGTTGAGCCCAAGTGATAGATAAAAATTGCTTGTAGGGTTAAATCTGTCTATGTGGTAAAAACCTTCTGGAACCTGTCCATCCCCTTGTTTTCTTTTCGGCCCGGGTTGTCCGGAGCGAGAGCAAATATTATATAAAAAAACTTTTTTGTACGAAGTTTCTTGTTTTGTTTTAGCATAAATTTCAAGTAGGTCATTTTCCTTGTATGCCACCAACATCAAGTTAAGATTATTAAGAGAAATTTGGTTTTCCTTAAGTTTCTTATCAACTGATACTTGCTTTTCCTTAAATGCAGTCCTAACTTTTTCAAACTTTCTTTGTTCAGTTAAAAAGTCAGTTTGAGAAGTAAAGGAAAGTAAAACTATTCCAAAAATTAAAATGAATGTCGTTTTAGTCATAAATTGCACACAACATTTAGTATAATGAAAGTTTAGGCATAAGGGCTCCTTCCAAAAGCTATTAGTAAAACCACCGACACGATTGTTGATGTAGGACAGAAAATATAAATAAACACTTAACCTTAATTCTTATAGAAATTGCCTGCGAAAATTATTTTTTGAATTTAATTGTTTTAATAGAATTTTGAAGAATCTCCTTTTGTTCATCGGATACATAAGATATAATTATGTTAAAACTAAATCCTTTTAATACTGTAGAATAATATATCTGTTTAATTTGAAGCCCCATATAGTTAATATGCGCATCCATTTTATAAAATTCAGTCTCATTAATCTTTTCATTCTCGAAATTTTCTGATATGTAATCATATTTAAATTGACCTTGTTGAATTAGTCTTCTGGCTTGAAATAGATAATCACTTCCATTTTTAATCCCAGGTGCATTTTTAATACTCTCAGCAATAATCATGATATTTGGATTATACTCAACAGCTGAACCTAATTCATATTGAAATGCTGCTAGTAAATTTGCAGTATTTATATCATAAGCATTGATTACAGCTTTCATTTTTTCATCATCTCCTGCTACTATCTTTTTTCCTTCATTTGCTATGTTCTCAGTTTGTTCTCTTGATTGAACAACCCATGATTCTGGAAGCTTAATGCTAAAGTCAAAAAAATCATTTACATAGATTCCATTTTCTACATGACCATAATCAAAATTATCCATTTGATTATTAGTGTTACAACCTGCAGTTGAAAAGATTATGAGAATAATCCCGATAATTTTAATTGTTTTTTTCATATTCTAAAATTTTTATTGATTGGTTTTTTGTATTTGCAAATATATTGATATTTTTTAATAAACAAACTTAATTTTAAGGATTATATTTATTTCTCGATGGTCATTTTTAGCATAGTTCATTTTATCCTCAGAATGCTTATTTATCAATTGCCAAATGATTCTTTCGTTATCGGTTTAGCCTTAATTCCAATCGGATATAATCTTTATTATTTTAAAACATTTTAATGCATTTTGTTATAAATACAAAAAAGTGTTTATTTTTAATTGGAATTCCTAATAATTATTTGCAAAAAAACTAAATAGATTGCAGTTTGTTTATTGGATAGTAATCTAAATTAAAAATAATGACAAGAAATAAAGTTATACCAAAAGACATAGAAGAGCTTGAAAATGAGGAATGGTTCTATTCTCTCGACTATGTTTTGCAAGAGTGGGGTCCTGAGCGTGTAGTAGAATTGCTGCGCCAACTGCAGGTACGTGCTTTCAAGGCAGGTGTTGAGTTGCCTTTTACAGCTAACACGCCCTATATTAATACGATAAGCAGAGATAAACAAACGCCTTATCCGGGAAACCGCGAAATTGAGCGCCTGATAAAAAGTGTAATTCGCTGGAATGCCATGGCCATGGTGGTGAAGGCGAATAAAAATGAAAATGGTATTGGTGG
>CAYNHC010000176.1:5529-7372 GCA_964396705.1 uncultured Paludibacter sp. | reverse complement strand
ATTTCAATTTCGGCATTTTCAATCGGTGGAACTTCAATACTTACAATCGGGAATTCAATGGACGATTCCATAATTTTCCACTCGACAGATTTTCCGTTAACAGTTACAGATAGTATCTTATCATCAGTAATTTTCACCCGCAAATCAACCCTCAATTTATTCTTAAAATGTTGTTCTACAATATATTTCTCAGAATTATTTTTCCTTGCGAATGAGAATTTAATATCTGATGTTTGAATAGATGCATGATCCCATGATTGCGGAAAACCGGGGCGTAAAATCAATTGTCCATTCATTGCATCGGGTTGAATGCCAAAAAGTCCTTGTACCAATGCTCTCGACATGACACCTATCGGATCGCCAAAATCGCGGTAACACTCACCACGGGCTGCATCATAATAACTTATTTGCCCCACATTTCCGGGACTCGCACCCATGTACATTCCATCTAGCACCGAACTTTTCAGCAATTTAAAACCCTCTTCATTTCGTCCGGCCTGCCAGTAAGCCAATGCAGTATGCATAACCTCAGCAAAAGCCACATTATTGATCGACCACGAATAAGGCATCCAATTTGAAGTTGAAATTGTTGCAAATCCATCTCCTAAACCTTCAGCAACAACAGGAATGTGCGGAATTTCAGTGTCAACATAACGTGTTGCCTGATATCCCTGAAAAGCATCGTGAATATCCGAGTCGATTGAATGATAGATTGTCCAGACGGCTGCACTCTCGTGTAATTTCTTTTCTCCCATAAAATCCTGAAATTCTGCCCAATGTCCCTTTTCAGACAACCACATACGACTGTTTATTGCTTTCAGAATTTTATCAGCTTCCATTCGGTAGTATCCAGAATTTTCACCAATTTTTTCAGCTATTTCAGCCGCTATTTTATTAGCACGATAATTATAAGCCGACGAATGAGTAACTGCTCCACTGTTATAATAAAGTGCATCACTTGCCCATATACAACAATAAGCGTCATATAGTCCGTCATTGTCCGGATCAAAATTTCGTTTTTCCCATGCCAGATGACTCGTGATAACCGGCCACATTTTACGGGCATATTCCAAATCGCCAGTCCAATTCAGATGCCAGAGCAATTCGTCGATATAACAAAGATTCATATCGTAATGATGCATTTGATCATTGCGATTGGGGTTGCGACAAATATATCCGTTGCTGTACATTTGTGTTCCCCAGCTTTTTTCAGCACGAGCCAGATTCAATGCTGAATCCTGAGTTGGATGCATCCGAAAAGGCACTACTTTTGTTACTTGCGAAGCTGCATAAGCATCAAAATGCTGTCGTGCTCTGTCGTGCCAACCGAGGACATCACCTGTGTATGAAGCGCGCCAACCGCTCAACGGCATTCGCCAGCCAACTGCACCATGTAGCCAGGTTCCGCCACTCCAAATTCCATCGGCAGCCATGGCAAGTGTTCCGCCCAATGTATTGAAATACGGATCGGGAGTTTCAATTTTAAGTTGTGATGCAATCTTATCCCTACTTTGATCCGAAGAATTATAAATTGCCTTAGCTCCTTTGTTATTTAATATTTTTTGTGTAGAAAAACTTTTTAATTCAGGTTCGAACTGATGCGATAATGGTGAAAAATTATTTGAAATATTTTGAAAATTGGTTGTTAAATCGGGAATTTGAATGGCTATATAATAAGTTTTCGAACCGGAGATATTCAATTGTCCTTTCAATGCCGGAAATGCAGCATTAATGGTTAATCTCGATTTTTCAGGAAAAATTCCAACAAGCTTTCTATCCTTTTTTGCACCAAAAATAACCTGAAAACTATTTTTGTGAATAGTAAACTCATTACCTTTGCAAT
>CAYNHC010000176.1:0-5429 GCA_964396705.1 uncultured Paludibacter sp. | reverse complement strand
CCAAAAATAACCTGAAAACTATTTTTGTGAATAGTAAACTCATTACCTTTGCAATACTCCGGTTTTAAATCGAAACAGTCTTTAGGGTCAACACCCAAATCGCCTTCACGACTGAAACGTTTATCGGCACAACCTCCAAAAATCCATTTGAGATGAGTCCCTGCGGGCATTTTAATGGCATCTATTTTCAGAATCATTCCTTCGGCATTATTCATTGCCAATACCGAAATCATAATTTTCCCTTTGCCCGTAAAGTCCGCATCCTCAAGTTCATAAACCCGTGAACCCGCATTGTAAATACTTTTAATTTTTGCAAAATCATTCAGATTGATTTCCTTCTTTTTATTCCCTAAACTAAAAGATAAATTTCCACCCATGCGCGGTAAATAAAGTGCAAACTCAGGTACATCACCAGTTTCAACCCGAAAACCGGTGTGTGTGCCGTACAGCGCCCTGTTGAATTTATTTTTACCATTTACAATAACAAAACTTTGACCATCGGGAGTGTAACGCAACACCCGTTTATCCTTTGGTAATTCCTGCCGTTGAACCAACTGATTTAATTCAGGGTCGTAAACTTGCTTAATTTGCCCAAAAGTAAGATTTGAAAGCAAAAAACAAAAAACAATCAGTGTGGATTTAAATTGAATAAACATGGTATAAAAATCTGATAATTTAATAACTGCAAAATCTTAAGTAATCACCAAAGATACTGAAAATCCTGAATAGTTTATTTCAATCGCTTAAAGGAAAAATTTATATCTATTCATAACCAAAAGTAATAGCTTTGAATTCATTTTATTAAAAAGAATTCAAACACCGGCATTGCATATTAAATATCTATATTCCAATAATATATTTTGTTTTTACAACGAAGTGTATTGTTGAAATCAAAATAATAATTAACAAATAATCATTAGTAGTTTTTTTCTGACCTTTTCTTTTATAAATTTGCAAGAAATTATAAAATCTACTACTGAATGATATATTTCGATGACGTTTCATACGAAAAACAAGATTATAGAATTAAAAGTTTAGAAAAGGGCAATTACGAAAATTGTCGGTTTCTGAATTGTGATTTTTCGAATACTGATCTTTCAGGAATTAATTTCACCGATTGTTCGTTCACGGATTGCAATTTGAGTTTGGTCAACATTTCGAATACACAATTGAATGAAATAACTTTTACGAACTGTAAAATGCTGGGATTGAAATTCGAACAATGTAATCCTTTTTTATTAAAAGTAACTTTTGAAAAATGTTTGTTGAATTTATCATCGTTTTACAAACAAAAATTAAAGAAAACAAATTTCGAAAATTGCACATTGCATGAAGTAGATTTCTCTGAAGCCGAATTGAATGAAGCTGTTTTTGAAAATTGTGATTTTCTTGGAGCAACTTTCAGTTTTACTAATCTTGAAAAAGCCGATTTTAGAACATCCTATAACTATTCTATTCATCCCGAAAGTAACAAAATAAAGAAAGCCTGCTTTTCCCGCGAGGGGATTACAGGCCTTCTTGACAGATATGATATAATTATTGATTAAAAAATTAAGAAAAAAGAAATTATGAAACATCTCGAACGCGCCCTCGATGGGCAAAATCAATTTTGGAAGTACTTAGTTAATTTTATTGTTTCTCTAATTGGAGGAGGTATTGTAGGATCAATTCCTTTAATAATAGTAATTGCCGTAAAATCAATTGAATATGGCAACGTAGAAGGTCTTAGCTCAGGTAATATTGCAGATTTGACTGCTTACGGGATTTCTAAGAATATGAGTTTATTCCTTATGATGCTTCCAATGGTGGTTTCATTTTTCACTTGTTTTGCCTTGCTTCGTCCGTTTCACAAAAGAAGTTTTTCAGAAGTTGTCAATGGTACCGGACAAATCCGTTGGAATCGTTTTTTTGTCGGATTTGGAGTGTGGTTTGTTCTTTATGCTTTATACCTACTCGGCAGCTATATTATTGACCCTCAAAATTTTGTATTTCAGTTCGAAATTAGCAGTTTCATTCCGCTTTTTCTAATTTCGGTATTAATAATTCCTTTTCAAACCACTTTCGAAGAACTCATGTTTCGTGGTTATCTTGGTCAGGCCATAGGTGCATGGACACGAAATCGCTGGTTAGTGATGATTATTCCCGCCATACTTTTCGGATTAATGCACAGCGCCAATCCCGAAGTTAAGGAATACGGATTCTGGTTAACCATGCCTCAGTACGTAATATTTGGGTTGATTTTTGGGCTCACCACTGTACTCGATGACGGGATTGAAGTAAGTATGGGAGTACATGCTGCCAATAATATTTTTGCGGCTTTGTTTATCACTAATAAAGCATCTGTTTTTCAGACTCCTGCAGTGTTTAACCAACAAAAAGTTGACCCGATGTTGGAAACCGGAATCCTTCTTTTAATGGGTATTTTTATGGTTTTTATCCTTGCAAAAAAATATAAATGGAACTTCAATGTTTTGAATATCAAAATTGAAAAGGAGATTATTTCTCAAGACGAATCGTCAGAAAGCATTTGAATACCATAAATTTATATATACTAATACACATACTGATCTAAGATTTTTTCATGATATTTCGATGAGTTTTATATTATTTGACTCATTTTAAGATGTTGATGTCGGTATTAATCGGTTTTAATTTGTAGTTTTGTAGGACAAAAACGAAGTTGAAAATTACCCATGCTTGATCAAGCTACCATAGACAAAATTACCGATGCCGCACAAATTCAGGATGTGGTTTCGGACTATGTAACACTCAGGAAAAGAGGCGTTAACATGCTTGGCCTATGTCCTTTTCATAATGAGAAAACGCCTTCGTTTACAGTTTCGCCTGCTAAAGGGATTTTCAAATGTTTCGGGTGTGGCAAAGGTGGAAATTCTGTTCATTTTATAATGGAACACGAGCAGATTTCGTACTATGAAGCCTTGAAATTTCTGGCTAAAAAATACCACATTGAATTTCAGGAAAGGGAATTTTCGGCTGAAGAATTAGCCATTCGGAACGACCGAGAAAGTATGTTTCTTGTGAACGAATTTGCTCAGAAGCATTTCACAACTACACTTCACAATCATATTGATGGAAAATCGATAGGTCTCGGTTATTTTCGTGAACGAGGTTTCAGGGATGATATTATTCAGAAATTTCAACTCGGATACAGCCTTGACCAACGTGATGCATTTTCGCAAAGTGCTATTAAAGCAGGTTACAACAAGGAATATCTCGTCAAAACCGGATTGACACTCGAAAATGAGAGTGGTCAGTTAACCGATCGCTTCCGCGGACGCGTAATGTTTCCCGTACATACACTGTCGGGAAAAGTGGTTGCTTTTGGAGGTAGAATTCTGAAGAAAGACGATAAAATGGCGAAATACGTCAACTCGCCTGAATCGGAAATTTATCACAAAAGCAATGAATTATACGGGATTTATTTTGCTAAACACGCCATAGTTCGTCAGAACAAATGTTTTTTGGTTGAAGGTTATACTGACGTCATTTCGATGCACCAAAGTGGTATCGAAAACGTAGTAGCTTCGTCCGGAACATCGCTCACACCCGGACAAATCCGTCTTATTCACCGTTTTACCGAGAATGTTACCGTAATTTACGATGGCGACCCCGCAGGAATAAAAGCATCAATAAGGGGAATTGATTTATTGCTCGAAGAAGGTTTGAATATAAAGGTTTTATTATTACCTGATGGCGATGATCCCGATTCATTTGCACGTAAACATAATGCCTCTGATTTTATCGAATTTGTTGAAAAGAATTCATCCGATTTTATCCGATTTAAAACCAATTTGTTATTGGCCGATGCCGGAAACGATCCTGTAAAACGTGCTGGATTAGTGTTGGATATTGTAAACAGCATTTCTATTATTCCAAATTCGGTGATTAGAGCTGAGTATGTTAAAGAATGCAGTACTTTGCTTAATGTTGATGAAGCCATGCTTTATCATGAAATAAACAAGAAAAAAAATACTGAACAGGAAAAATCTGTTTCGCGTACTCAAGCCGAACAGCAGAATACTACAAATCAGTTTTCGTACGAAAAAACAGAAAATAACACCGGTGTTTCAAAATTTGAGAATGAAGAACGTAACATTCTTCGTTTACTTATTCAATACGGTCAACAAGTCATGTTTTATACCGACGAAACCAAAACAACTGAAGTAAAAACCGGTGAATATATAATTAATGAATTAGAAGATGATGACCTGTGTTTCTTCAATCCATTGCATCAAAAAATGCTCGAAGAATATAAGTTGCACCTTACTGACGAAAATTTTACTCCTGAACACTTTTTCTTATATAGTCCGGATACTCAAATCAGCCGACTTACAGCAGATTTAGTAACTGAAAAATATGTTTTGAGTAAAGTTCATTCGAAAATAAAGAAAGTTGAAACTGACTTGGAACGACTGATTGAATTGATTCCGCGTGTTATTTTCGAATTCAAAAATAGCATTATGCTCGACAAAATGCGGAAAAAGTTATTCGAATTAAAGGCGGCTTCCGATGCAAAAAACAATTTACTTGCCGACGAAATAATGCGCGAAATTACTGAAATTGAAAAGATTAAAAAGCAACTTTCGAAAACGTTGGGAGAAAGAATTATTATAAAAATATAATTTTTTGAATTTAAAATATAAAGAGATAACAATTAATGATTCTATTTGACCAGATAATTTTCGGACCAATAAAAAGCCGCAGATTGGGACTATCACTTGGTGTAAATTTATTGCCTATTGATGCAAAAATTTGTTCTTTTAACTGCATTTATTGCGAGTGCGGATTCAACACCACAATAAAAGAATTTCCGATGCCAACCCGTGAACAAGTACAAGAAATACTGAGTTTAAAGTTACAGCAAATGGCACAATCAGGAGAAATTCCCGATGTAATTACATTTGCCGGAAACGGCGAACCCACATTGCATCCCGATTTCGAAGGCATTATCGACGATACAATAACGCTCAGAGACAAATATTGTCCATCTGCAAAAGTAAGTGTACTTTCAAACTCCACTCGTATTCACAAACCAAATGTTTTCAGCGCGTTAAAAAAAACAGACAATAACATCCTGAAATTCGATTCAGCTATTGATAAAACAATGAGGCTAATAGATCAACCGGTTGGTAAACATATAAATGTCAGATGGTTAATTGAGCATCTGAAACAATTCGAAGGAAAGCTCATTATTCAAACCATGTTTCTTCGCGGTGAATATCAGGGTGATAAAATTGATAATACTACACCTGAAGAAATAAACGCATGGCTTGATGCATTAGCTGAAATTCAACCTGAACAGGTAATGATTTATTCCATTGACAGAGATACACCTGTAAAAAATCTGCATAAAATTCCGGTTAAAGACCTGAATGTGATCGCAGCAAAAGTGAAAGAAAGAGGATTTG
>CAYNHC010000175.1:6155-7390 GCA_964396705.1 uncultured Paludibacter sp. | reverse complement strand
GAAATTAAAACTTCGGGATTGCGGGGCAGGGGAGGAGGCGGTTTCCTGACCGGTCAGAAGTGGGAAAATACTCGAAAATCGAAAGGTGCTCAAAAATATGTAGTCTGTAATGCCGACGAAGGTGATCCGGGTGCTTTTATGGATCGGTCGGTACTCGAAGGCGATCCTCATTCGGTGATTGAAGCCATGATTATTTGTGGTTACAGCATTGGTGCTACACATGGATTGGTTTATATTCGTGCTGAATATCCATTAGCTATCAATCGTTTGAAAACGGCATTGGCACAAGCAACCGAACAAGGATTTATTGGCAAAAATATATTACAATCCGGTTTCGACTTTAATATTGAACTTCGTTACGGAGCCGGCGCTTTTGTGTGTGGTGAGGAAACTGCTTTGATTCATTCGATGGAAGGAAACCGTGGTGAGCCTACATTTAAACCACCATATCCTTCAGCAAGTGGATATATGAATCTGCCAACTTGCGTGAATAATGTCGAAACATTAGCCAATATCCCCGCTATCATCCGCCAGGGAGCAGAATGGTTTGCGGGTATTGGAACCGAAAATTCAAAAGGAACGAAAGTTTTTGCTTTGGCAGGAAAAATAAAACGTACCGGTCTGATTGAAGTGCCTATGGGTACTACTTTGAGAGAAATTATTTTCGATATTGGCGGTGGAATTAAAGGTGGTAAAAAATTTAAAGCAGTACAAACCGGCGGTCCTTCGGGTGGTTGTCTGAGCGAAAAATACCTTGATACTCCGATTGATTATGACAATTTGCTGGCTGCAGGTTCCATGATGGGCTCAGGTGGAATGATTGTTTTAGACGAAGATGATTGTATGGTCTCGATGGCCAAATTCTATCTGGAATTTTCGATAGATGAATCCTGTGGAAAATGTGCGCCTTGCCGTATCGGAAACAAACGACTGCATGAAATGCTCGTTAAAATCACTGAGGGTAAAGGTATATCGACTGATTTACAGAAAATCAGAGACCTGTCAACAGTAATTAAAGATACTTCGCTTTGTGGATTGGGACAGACGTCGCCAAATCCGGTTCTTTCAACCCTGAATCAGTTTGATGACGAATATGTGGCTCATATACGCGATGGTAAATGTCCGGCACGACAATGCAAGGATTTGATTCATTATGTTATCATTCCCGAAAATTGTACAGGTTGTACGGTTTGTTTCCGCAATTGTCCGGTGGAAGCCATTTATGGTGAGAAAGG
>CAYNHC010000175.1:3908-6055 GCA_964396705.1 uncultured Paludibacter sp. | reverse complement strand
AATGAAAGTAAATATCACTATTGATAATAAACAACATACAGTACCTAGAGGCTTGACGGTACTTGAAGCTGCACACAAAGTAGGTGTCGAAATTCCTTCGCTTTGTTATATGAAATTGCACGATATAAAAATTGAGAACAAGCCAGGAGCCTGCCGGATATGTGTTGTTGAAGTGAAAGGAAGAAAAAATCTGGTTCCTTCGTGCTGTACCGAAGTAGAAGAAGGAATGGATATACGTACTCACTCTCTCAGGGTCATCAATGCACGAAGGACAGTTTTGGAATTAATCCTTTCGAATCATCCTGCCGAATGTCTGACTTGTTCTAAATCGGGCGACTGTGATCTTCAGAGTATGGCCGATCGGTTGGGTATTCGCGAAATACATTATCAGGGCGAAAAATCGGTCAACAGAAAGGGTAATTCTCCGGCCATTTCAAGAGATCCGAATAAATGTATTTTGTGCCGAAGATGCGAAATGATGTGCAATGAAGTGCAAACGGTAGGTTGTCTTGGAGCTGTAAATCGCGGTTTCCATTCAGTGGTTACGCCTGCTTTCGACAAAGACCTGATTGATTCGGTTTGTACTTTTTGCGGACAGTGTGTAGCGGTTTGTCCCACAGGTGCATTGACTGAAATTGATGAAACGGCTAAAGTGGTTCGAGCACTTTCGGACCCGACTAAAACTGTAATTGTACAAACTGCGCCAGCGGTACGTGCTGCTTTGGGAGAAGAGTTCGGAAATGCACCCGGTTCATTAGTCACCGGAAAAATGGTGGCTGCCCTACGCAGGCTGGGATTTCACTATGTTTTCGATACCGATTTTGCTGCCGACCTTACCATTATGGAAGAAGGTACAGAATTACTGCGTCGTCTGAAAGCGCATCTCGAAGGTGACGAAAATGTAAAATTGCCTATCTTAACTTCTTGTTGTCCTTCGTGGGTTAATTTCTTCGAATATCAATTTCCTGATATGCTCGATATTCCTTCGACTGCGCGCTCGCCGCAACAAATGTTTGGAGTGATTGCCAAAACTTATTTTGCCGATTTGCTCAAAATTGAACGTCATAATTTAGTAGTGGTTTCAATAATGCCCTGTGTGGCCAAAAAATATGAACGGGCAAGAAAAGAATTTCAGCAGGATGGTAATTCGGATGTAGATATTGTTTTGACTACGAGGGAATTAGGACGACTTATTAAACTGTGTAATATTGATCTCAATGCCCTAGAGGATGAAGAATTCGATCAACCCATGGGCGAATCGACCGGAGCAGGAGTGCTTTTTGGCACTACAGGTGGTGTGATTGAAGCGGCTGTGCGTACGGCTTACGAACTGCATACAGGAAAAACGCTTGAAAAAATTGAATTTGAGGAATTAAGAGGCATGGATAATTTGCGTGAAGCAACCATAGATTTCGATGGTTTGCCCATTAGGATTGGTATAGCGCACGGACTTGGTAACGCACGAAAACTGCTGGAAGATATTCGTTCAGGGAAAAGTCATTTTCATGCCATTGAAATTATGTCGTGCCCCGGGGGGTGTATCGGTGGTGGCGGTCAGCCATATCATCATGGTCATATAGAGATACTTAAAAAACGGCAGTTGGCTTTGTATTCGGAGGATAAATCTAAAGTAATTCGGAAATCGCACGAGAATCCTTTTATTATTTCGCTTTACAAAAACTTTTTGGGTGCGCCCATGAGTAATCTGGCACATCTACTTTTACATACACATTATTTCGATAAAAAAGACTGATTATGATAGCACTGTCTGAAACTACCAATAATTTTTTGTGCGAATTGTGCAAAAAATACCGTAACGATGCACACGAATTAATTAATGTGCTGCACGAAGCTCAGGAAGCATTGGGTTATTTACCGGTTGAAGTACAACATAAAATTGCATCGGAACTTAACATTCCTGACGCAAAAGTGTATGGTGTAGTCACCTTTTATTCGTTTTTCACCATGATTCCGAGAGGAAAATTCAATATTTCAATTTGCATGGGCACAGCTTGTTATGTAAAGGGAAATGAATTGATACTGGACGAATTTAAACGCAGGTTAAATATCAAAACAGGTGAAACTACAAAAGATGGTATCTTTACTTTATCAACGTTGCGTTGTGTTGGAGCCTGTTCTTTAGCGCC
>CAYNHC010000175.1:0-3808 GCA_964396705.1 uncultured Paludibacter sp. | reverse complement strand
TCCTGTTGGATTCAGCACTTTCATTGTTTTTGCATCGACCATGATATTGAAATACGTCACATAGTTTGTACCATTGTTTTCGGCTACTTTTACCACATAAATATGGTTTATACTATCCTCAAGAATGGGGATTAAAGAAATATGCCGTTGATTATTCGAAATGCTATCGATGAGTTTCATCTGGTCTTTGACTATTTTGAGATCGGCTACAAGATCCGTAATTTTATCAAGTGTCGAATCAGTCGCCGCCATACTACCATCAGCCGGGGGTGCAGATTTCACACCTTGTATATTTGTATCAATTATTACAGAAGTATGAATACCCGCATTATATCTTAACGCAAAGTAAAGACCCGAAATTATAAAGATGGTTATCAGCACTATTACTGTTGTTTTTTTCATTTAGTTAGATTTAATCGATGATATAATTTCTATTCAACTAATCTTTTATACACCGTACAGAAAAGCCGCACTTCTTATTGCGATGATGCCTGTCGATGTAATCATCATTATAGTTCATTGACACATACCGCGCATTATTATCATCAAAAATAGTAGAACTCCACCAACTACCATGTTTACCAATGTATTGATAGGATCCATTCTCTAGTCGGAGACCACCCGGAAGTGCAGTAAAGCCACTTTCGTTGGTTGCGTTTGTGTTCGGCGAATGCCAATTGTAAACCCCCGTTTCTTTTAGTTTGCCTCCGGGAAATACATCGCGATCGCCTGTTTTATCTTCTCGGAAATCGGTACTATCTACAAAGTTTATCAGTGTTTTCCATTCTGCATCCGAAGGAATATGCCAACCAACAGGAGCCAGTCCGCGGCTATCATTTACAGCAAACCAATTGTAGAGTCTTACCCGAGAGCCTGACCACCCATCGTAATAGCAATAAGCACCCGTATTTAGTGCAGCCCAATATGATTCAATATAAACATACGATATAGTATCACCGTTACGATAATGGAATACTTTAAGGTCTTCGGCCATCCAAATCTGGGTGCCAATTGTTAATGTATTGTAAACATTGCCATCAATGTCTTTAACCGTTTGCGCTTGTAATCCGGTTAAACCAATGACAAAAAAGGTTATAGCTAAAAATGTCATTTTATTGTAATGCATCTGAAATCTATTTTTATAGTTAGTATAAATTCATTATTTTCTTCTGAATATTTAGTCTTTTATGCAACGTACAGAGAAACCATTTGACTTGTAGCGGTAGTGCCTGTACACATAGCTTTCACCGTAGCTGTAGTACAAGAACCTATTCCAGGCACGGTCCTTGTCGCCCTCAGTAGCACTCCACCAGAAACCGCCCACGCCAATTGAATAGAACGCACCACTGTCGTAGCCACGACCGCCACCCGGAAGTGCCGAAAAACCGGTAGAGTTGTTCAAGGTGAAGTCGCAGCCAATAGTTCCGGTTGTGAGGTCAGTACTCCAGTCGGTGTTAGCAGCAAGGGCTTTGGCTACGTTTAGAGAAGTGCCTAAGTGAGCAGATATATAATCGGTTAAGATTGTCCATTCGGCATCGGTAGGTACGTGCCAACCTACGGGAGCTAATTTACCGGTATTTACTGCAAACCAATTGTAAAGTTTGCCGTACTTAGTATCATTAGTCGCCAAATTGTTATAATTACTCCATGCGTCGTTAGTTAAAGCTTCCCATTCAGTATCATCTTTTATATTAGGAATAACTTTACCATCATTGTATTTGGTAGTTCTGAGGTTTTCTGCGAGCCATGTTTGAGTACCAATGGTTACGATGTGATAAACATTGCCATCTGCATCTGTTACTGTTTCAGTTTTACTGTCTGCTTGAGCCATACAATTTATTGCAATAAATGATAAAAAAAATGTCATTAATAAAGTTTTGCTTTTCATCTTCCTTCTATTTTAAGGTTAATAATCATTTTTATTTATCTAACAATTTGGACAAAGCATATCAGAATTTACTATGTTTACGTTGGTCAAAATCTGATGCATTACATTGTTTTAATTCAGTCTCCGGATTAAAAAAGAATAATTTGCCGGCTGATTTCAATCTGTCAACCGTAATCTTCTCACCTGTAGCCATTATAAACTGAATATATTTCTTTTGGGATACTGTTTTTACAATAGCTCTTTTATACAAAAACATGGTAACATCTTCATTGTAAAATAAATAATTGTCTTGAAAAACGTTCCATTCTTCTGTATTATTAAATTGTCTCTCTAACTCCTTTAGTTCACTTTCTGAATATTTGACATGAACAACACATCTGATATTAATAAAAACCACATCTGAATCGTTTACATTTTGCGTAGTAATTAAATCTTTAGGTACAGGGTTAAGCATTGTTTTGTTGTCGGTTGTGGGCACTTCAAGTGACTGACATTTTAAAGGTTCCAATGTACCCAGACTCAAAATAGATACCAAAGAAATAATGAAACTGACAATTGATTTCATACTGTTAATTTATTGAGGTTGGAAATATTGTAAGCTGCGATACTGGTTTTCAGTCAAGTCTATATCTTATAATGAGGTGTTGATTAGTACCAATCGTCATCATCATTGTTTGATGGTGTTTTCTCATTATTATATACCTTGCTATTTGTTTCATCATAATAATTTATTACTACACAATACATATTTAATAAATCTATTCTGATTTCTCCTCCAGTAGTTTTCCATAAAGTATAATAATTAATTTTACTCATGTTTAAAGCTTCCTTTTCACGACCATCACCTTCGGTATATGGTGATATAAACGATTCATTAGAAGTACCTTTGCCATATTTGGTTTCTAATGTTTTTTTTAAAACAAAATATTTCCTTTTCAAAGGCAGCCATTCTCTTTCTTCAGAATCAAATGACACTGAAACGTTATAAACAGTTTTTGTTTTTTCAGTTCCACGAACAGTTACAGTACACTCTTTGCCAAACATTATGCCTTCTAAATCATTAAACCATCCGAATTTCTCTTCAATTTCAAAACCTTGCTTTACAAGTTTTTCTGTAAAAGTGTCTATATTGCCGTTTATTTGTATGTCATTAAATTTTAAATGGTTATTCGTTTCATAGATCAATTGTATCTGCGAAAAGCACCAAAGACTTAATGATAATAATACAGTAGTAAGAATTGCTTTTTTAGTTTTCATATTCATTTAATGTAAAATATTTTATTTTGGATATGTTATTTAATCAGTTCATCTTTTTTATTTAATTAGTCTTTCACGCAGCGTACTGACATTCCATCCAACTTACTGGTTTCTTTGTCAAAATCGATATCACCTTTGCCTAAACCGTATCCTCTATTTGATATTTAATAAAAAAAAACAAAGTTAAGTAAATAATCAAAACATTACCTATAATTTATTAAAAATAACAAAATGTATTAAAATATTGCTTGTTTGCAGATATCGGCATTAACAGTTGGAATAACTATAAAAATATGACATTTAACCGTTGTAAGTTCTTTATTAGTATTTGATCGATGCAAAACAGGCTGTCCGTTTTCGGACAGCCTGTTTTAATTTAAAAGTTTTTAAGCGAATTACTGCATAGGTTTATTTAATGAACTTGGTTGCTTTTCCGTTAATTCTGATGATATAAACACCATTGTTCAAATCACGACTATAAGTACCGCTTGTGGTTGTTTTGTCAATCATCATACCATTAACCGTATAAATTTCGACAGTTGCTTCGTTGTCAAGTTCAATTTGAATGCCACTGAAGGTACGCATAATACGGGCATTAACAGCTGGTGTTTCAACTTCATTAATAATAAACATTTGGGCTTCATGTGCGCCTTTGTATGTTTG
>CAYNHC010000174.1:0-7413 GCA_964396705.1 uncultured Paludibacter sp. | reverse complement strand
TATCTTATTCTGTTTAAAGATTTTAAAAGTGCAACGTCTTTCCCAATTGCCCTTGCAGCCAGAAAACTCAAAACAATATTGACCAACGGAAATGCAGTTACAATTTCGATAAACCATTCGGCATGTAGTTTTTCACCTGCAATCCACAAGTAAATAAACAAAAGTCCGTAAAAACCAGCCATTAAAACTATATTGAAAAATATCAATCGTATTTGTAATGAGCGATTTTTGAATAAAAATATTGTAACAGATGCAATAATTGGGATAAGAGATGATATTGCAGTTAATGCCCACGTATTTTCCACAAACTGATTACCTGTAGTTTTAACAAGACAAATACCCTTATAATCAACTACATACTTTAATACTTCAGTAGCATTATATAATCCGGCAACCGGCGAAAATAGTGTAAAGCACGAAAGAATTACAATTATTAATAAGTATAAAGTTTGAATGCGTTGTATCATATTAATTCAGACTAATTATTATTTTCCTTTTTCCATTGTTTATCGCGTACTGCATAAATCCGTTCGATAATATCAACCACTTTAAGACCTTCGAGAACGTTTGTTGTAATATTACCTTTATCAGTTAGTTTTTCAATCACATTTTCAATCACATAATGATGATTTTGAGCTGAACCTTTGTACAGTCCATAATCATTAGGTGGATTTGATGGCGCTAATTCGGGCATGGTATAATCTTTTACATGACATTTTACCACCTCATTCATATACTGACCGGCAACTTTCACTGTACCTTTCGACCCAATAATTGTAATACTGCTTTCGAGGTTTGTATCCCATACCGAAGTTGAATAGTTGAGACAACCCATACCGCCATTTATAAAATCGAAAGTGACTACGCCACTATCTTCAAAATCGGTCAGATTTTTATGATTGAAATCCGCAAAATTTCCGCGAATATTCTGTATATCACCAAATAGCCAATACATTATATCGATAAAATGTGAAAATTGCGTGAACAATGTTCCTCCGTCTAATTTAGCATCACCATGCCAGTTTCCTTTTTTATAATAACGATCATCACGATTCCAGTAACAATCAAGTTTCACCATAAAAATATCACCTAACACTTCATTATCAACAAGTTCTTTTAACCATACAGAAGGTGGCGAATACCGGTTTTGCATCACACAAAAAACGTGTCGCGACATCTCAAGTGATTTGAAAAGAATGCTTTCAGCATCAATTTTATTCAGAGCTATTGGTTTTTCAAGTACTACATGCTTTTTTGCTTCCATTGCTTTTATAGCATATTCGGCATGATACCCATTGGGTGTACAGATATTAATCACATCAACATCCAGGTGAGCAGCCAACAAATCATCAATTGAATTAAAATACTTTTCCTGTATGTCCTCAAGTCCGGTTTCTTTTTTCGAAAGAATGTCACAAACAGCTACAAGTTCCGATTCTGGATTTTTACGAATCATTTCGGCGTGACGTTTACCTATATGTCCCTGCCCGATTACTGCAAATTTTATCATAATAATTTATTTTTTTTAAAACACTGATTATTATTCAGGTATGAAAATTTATCAGTATTTTTCTGTCATATATTTTAAGTTTGAAATGCTAATTTATTTTTATGAGAATTTTGTGATTACACCGTCTTTGTATTCATACTTTTGACCCGTTTCAGGACATACTGCCCTACCTTCGTGATTAAAATTGAGGCGATGACCATACTCACTTACCCAGCCAATTTGTTTAGCAGGATTACCCACAACTAACGCATAAGGTCGTACTGGTTTAGTGATGACTGCTCCTGCCCCGATCAAAGCAAATTCTCCAATTTCATTTCCACAGATAATTGTTGCATTTGCACCAATACTGGCACCTTTTCGTACTATTGTAGGAGCATATTCATTTTTCCGGTTAACATGGCTTCGCGGATTAATGACGTTCGTAAAAACCATTGAAGGACCCAAGAAAACATTATCCTCGCAAATTACGCCGGTATAAACCGATACATTATTCTGTATTTTCACATTTCGTCCTAAAACAACTCCGGGCGAAACCACAACATTTTGTCCAATATTGCAATTCTCACCTATTTTGCAGCCGGACATGATATGTGAAAAATGCCAGATTTTCGTTCCACTTCCAATTGAACATTCAGCATCAATAACCGCAGTTTTATGTGCCATATAATTCATAGCTTCCCGCTGTTCGTGTTTTACTTTGCGTGATTTCTCTTTTGATGACGAATTATCCCGAAATCGATTTGATATTTGTTCTCTGAATAGTCTAAAAATAAATTCTTTCATTGTACCTTCATTTAAAATAAAATTCCCTCTGCTATCTATTTACAAACTCAAGCACATTTTTAGTAATATATTCCAGCTGATCTTTGGTTAATTCAGTATGCATTGGCAACGAAAGAACATAATCACAAAGTTTCTCTGCAACAGGAAAATCGCCTTGCTGATATCTTGGATCAATATATGCTTTTTGCAAATGCAATGGTACAGGATAATAAATCATTGCCGGAATACCTTTGTCGGCAAGATACTTTTGTAAACCTGCACGATCCACATCCACAAGTTTCAATGTATATTGATGATATACATGTGTCGATTTTTCGTATTTTGCAGGAATTATCAGTTTGTCACAAGCTTCGAAAGCTTTATCGTAAAATGCAGCTGCAGTTTGCCTGTTAGCGGCATACTTATTCAGGTAATTTAGTTTAACATCCAACACGGCAGCCTGAATACTGTCTAATCGCGAATTCACGCCAATAAAATCGTGATAATAACGAACCACCATTCCATGATTGGCCACGGCACGCATTTTTTCGGCTAATTCGTCATTATTTGTAAATATTGCTCCACCATCGCCAAAACATCCTAAATTTTTTGAAGGAAAAAAAGAGGTACAACCAATATCACCCATACACCCTGACTTAACTGTGCGACCATCTTCAAAGGTATAATCAGAACCAATCGATTGACAAGCATCTTCAATTACAAATAGATTATTTTCTTCCGCAATTTTCAGAATAGCTTCCATATCAGCATTTTGTCCGAATAAATGTACCGGAACTATGGCTTTAGTTTTAGGTGTAATAGCTTTTTTCAGCGATTCGGTTGAAATATTAAAAGTATCAAAATCAACATCAACAACTACAGGTGTAAGACCCAGCAATGCTACTACCTCAGCGGTGGCTATGAATGTAAAAGTAGGCGTAATTACTTCATCACCCGGTTTTAATCCTAAAGCCATTAAAGCAATTTGAAGTGCGTCGGTACCATTTGCTACCGGGATAACATGTTTTACCTGAAGATAAGTTTCAAGATGTTTCTGAAATTCAGTTACTTTTCCTCCTTTAATAAAAGTTGTACTCTCGATTACTTCCTGAATTCCGGCATTTATCTGATCCTGTATTTTTAAGTATTGATTCTTCAAATCAACCATTTCTATTTTTTCCATAGTGACTATTCTTCTAAAATAAATTCAACTTCCTGAGGTGCAAGACGAATATTATTTATATATGATTTATTATTTAAAATTTTAAGTTTGTATTTTGAATCTAAATTTTGCTTAATGTCATTATAATCTATAACAATTTGAAAATCAGTTGTTTTATATTTTTTAAAATGACTTATTCCAATATTAAATGTTGCCTTTACAATAGCAGGAAAAGTACGTGCTTTCAGATGAACCGGAAAGTTAATCGTATTCACGGGAATCTCAACTGTTTTTTCAGTAAACATTTCTACAAAAAAAGTTACGTTAACTTCATTGCTGCTATACTTAACAAAGTCGTGCTTTTTTAGTTTAACTTTAATTGCAGTTGTATCATTAAGTTTATCAATCTCAACTGGTTCTGTGAAAATTTCGCGAAGCGAATCCAAAACATTTTTTGGTCCATAAACATTAATATATGAAGGCTTTATATCTAAAGTATTACTCAACATATATTGATGTTCTGTTTCAATTTTCCCATTTAATTTTACGGGTAATTTTTTTACAAATAACTTTTCGTACTTAATTAAAATTGAATCGGGTTTGATTCCATTAATTTTTGTAGTAGTCAATAAGTATGTTTGTAATTGTTTGTAAAGTTGTGTAGCATGAATAGTCATTTCACCTTTATCATCGAATTTTTCATTAAATTCTAATTTTAAAGGTTTTAACCTTTCATTGGCATACGCAAAAAGATGAATTCCTTCATCGCGTATATCAACAGAAATGTGCGAGGGTAAATTATTTGTAAATGCAATTTCGGCGGGAATATTAGTATATTGAATAGGAATTTCGATGGTAATATCCCTGGTTTTATCCAATGCATTGACAAACCAAAACCCTGCAGATAATGCTACGAACAACAAAAAGCTTAAAACATCCTTTGCGTACAAAAATGATTTAAGCTTTCGTGCCAATAACTTTAAAATTCTTATTATTTTGTTATCAGCCATTTAGTCCATGTTATTTTACAGGAGCCTGAATATCTTCCGGTGAAGCAAATACTGAATTTTTATCAACTTTAATGCGAACATTTTCAGCAATTTCCATAATTACAGTATTGTCATCTTTCATTTCTTTTACCTTACCGTAAATACCACCCGAAGTAACTACACGATCACCTTGTTTCATGGCTTCGCGTTGTTTTTTAATTTCTTTCTGACGTTTTGATTGCGGACGTATCATAAAGAAATAAAATACCACAAAAATCAGGACCATCATAAAAATACCTGTCATACCGCTTGTTCCTCCAGCTGCAGGTGCAGGTGTTTGTAATAAGATACTTAGTAAATACATATTCTTCTTTTTTAATTAATTAATTATTTTACAAAGATAAAGAATTATTTCTTGTTTTCGGTAAACATCATTACTTTGATAAGCTTATTTTCATTTTTAAGCTGTGTTACAATATTATCGAGAACTCCGTTAATAAAAGTGCCACTTTTCTCAGTACTGTAGTTTTTTGCAATCTCAATGTATTCGTTCAATGTAACATTGATAGGAATTGTTGGAAAATCCATTAATTCGGCCAAGGCTACTTCCATAATAAGAATATCCATAAATGCAATTCTGTCGATTTCCCAGTTTTTTGTATTTACATCAATAATTTCGCGATATTGATTGCTATTGGTCAAAACACTTCTCAATAATTTACGGGCAAATTCAGCATCTTCTTCGTCCTTAAACATTGGTAATAAAGGTTGATCTTCATTATTGTTTGCATCAAACTTTTTGATAGTTTTAATTATAAAACTAATAACCATGTCAACATCATCAACCCAGTAAATGCTTTGATCTTCAAGGGAATTGTCCAACTCCTCGTTTTGAAGAATTATTTTTTTATAAATCTTTCTCCAGATATCCTTATCATTTTCATAATCATTCTTGTCTGAATTCATGTATTCGGAATAGAAATCAGATGCACTGATTTCTTCGAACAATTCTTTTATAATTTCAGGATGATTTACCCAGGAAAGTTTATTTTTCTTAAGATAGTCAGTGAACTGAACATTGTTTGTAAGTTGTTCGATAAACGAATTATCAATAAACCTTGTATTCGGATTCAAATCTTCTTCGGTAGGACGTAGTTTGTTTCGTTTTGAATCAATACGTGAAGCTGCAAAACGCGTAATCTCAACAGACAATTGCAACAAATGAAAATACAAATCGTAGGTTTTTTCGATACTGTGAAACAACTCCTTTTCGGCTACAGGTATAGATTTTCCTTCGCTCTTAAAAAAAGAATACAAGATTTGTATAATCTTTATGCGTAATAAAACTCGATTAATCATAAATAAAATGTGAACGCTTTTCAAAATTTGCACAAAATTAGTCATTTTTTTGTACTATTCCATTTTATTTTTTGAAAATAATTACTCAAAGTTCTATTGATACAATTTTTTGATGAATAGACTAAACCTAATTACTTCCATTACAATGCTTCTTATATTTTACACCGTCCCGCAAAATAAAAACACAGTAACGATCGTTAAACAACGATTGTTGCTGGTCTGCAAATAACAAATAATACTAAAACAAGAGACTTTGCATGAATTAATTTTATTAAAATTACATTATCAAAAATGCATTAGAGGATTATAAATTATTTAATATTGATTACAAGCTATAAAAAAGTGAGACTTTGTTTGATAAATTCAAAAAAAATACTGAAATTTGACGAGAATTAAGTGGATAAAAATTTAATTATTATAATTGTTTTAAATTCAATGTTTTAGAAAAAAGTTGGAATTATGGAAGTAGAGAAAAGAAAATTTGAAATTGAGAAAAAAGACAATGAAATCATTTACTCAAAAGCGATTAAAGCAGGAAAGAGGATTTATTATTTAGATGTAAAAAAAAGCCGGAATGAAGATTTGTTTCTTGCAATAACCGAAAGTAAAAAAAAGGTGGTAGGATTCGATGAAGAAGCACAGGTAACTTATGAGAAACATAAAATATTTCTTTACAAAGAAGATTTTGATAAATTCGTTGAAGGACTTGTTGATGTGGTGAGTTTTATTAAAAACGAACAGGGCGAAACCCCTCAACGTGAATATAAACAAGCAATCGAAGAAGAACCGGTTGCTGATGATACGGAAATTAAAAACGAGGATGAACCCAAAAAAGGATTTTTCAATAAGTTTAAGTTCTGATATATTAATCAATTGATTTTTATATCATTACAAACAAAATCTTCCAAAATTATTAATTTTTGTATTAAATAAGAACTTAGGTAAACTGACATCTGTCTTGATTCTTAGTTCTTGGTTCTAGATTCTAAAAAAATGAAAAGCTTTGCAAGCGACAATTATTCAGGTATTCATCCCGAGATACTTGATGCCATACAATGTGCCAATACACAACATGAGATTTCGTATGGCGATGATTTTTACACTACAAAAGCACTTGAATTATTCCAAAATCTTTTCGGAAATGTGAAAGTGCTTTATGCTTTTAATGGTACCGGTGCCAATATAATATCACTTAAATGTTGTTTGTTACCATTTCAGGCTGTGATTTGCGCCGAAACGGCTCATATCAATTCAGATGAATGTGGTGCGCCCACTCAAAATATCGGTTCATCACTTATTACTCTGCAAACACATGACGGAAAACTCACCCCTGAGTTAATTAAACCTTTGTTGAGTAGAAAAGGGAATGTACACAACACTCAGCCCAAAGTAATTTCAATTAGTCAAAGTACCGAATTGGGTACAGTTTACAGCATTACAGAACTCACTGCACTTTGTAATTTTGCTCACGAAAATGACTTGTACGTACATTTGGATGGTGCACGAATATCCAATGCTGTGGCTGCCCTGGGAGTAAGTCTAAAAGAGGCAACTGTTGATTGTGGCGTTGACATCATGAGTTTTGGTGGTACAAAAAACGGACTTATGATAGGTGAAGCTGTGCTTATTTT
>CAYNHC010000173.1:0-7511 GCA_964396705.1 uncultured Paludibacter sp. | reverse complement strand
GAAGCCACTGCCAAAACGTTACGCAAAGTGGGTCAGTATTTTGGCGATCAGGAACTGATTGACCGTATTGAAGTAGTGATTGCCGAAGAAATGGAAGCTGTAAAGACAGCCATAGAACAGGCAAAAACCAAAACAACAGGTAAAACTGCCATGATGTTTGTTGGAGGTTCACGTGCTCACCATTATCAGGAACTTTTTACTGAATTGGGAATGGAAACACTGGTTGCCGGTTACGAATTCGGTCACCGCGATGATTATGAAGGTCGTCGCGTAATTCCAACCATTCAGATTGATGCCGATAGTCGTAACATTGAGGAAATTACCGTATATCCTGATGCTACACGCTACAAACCACGCAAGAGTGAAAAGGAATTGGCACAACTGAAAGAAGCATTCGATATTGAGTTTAACGAGTACAAAGGTATGATGACCGATATGAAAAAAGGCACATTGGTAATCGATGATTTAAGCCATTTCGAAATGGAAAAATTGATCGAACTTTATAAACCTGATGTATTCTGTGCCGGTATCAAAGAAAAATATGTAGTTCAGAAAATGGGAATCCCAATGAAACAGCTTCACAACTACGATAATGGTGGTCCTTATGCCGGTTTTGCCGGAGCTATCAACTTTTACAAGGATATTGAAATGATCGCTTGCAGCACTATTTTCAAACAAATGAAAGCTCCTTGGGAAGTAGAAGAATTAGTAGAAGCGGAATACGTTTTCAATTAATTCATAATTTAGAATGCATAATTCAGAATTAAAACCTTGGATTTTACATTCTACAATGAATTAAAAACGACAATTATGAATTGTGCATTTTCAATTATGCATTATGAATTAATAATTATAAATTAGAAAATTATGTTACTCAGACATACCACAGCAAAAGAAATAGACAGGAAGGCGTTGACAATCAACCCCGCTAAAACCTGTCAACCGATAGGCGCAATGTATGCTGCATTGGGTATCCACGGATGCTTGCCTCACAGTCACGGTTCGCAAGGTTGTTGCTCATATCACCGCAGTGCGCTGTCGCGCCACTTCCGTGAACCGATCATGGCCGGAACCAGTTCGTTTTCCGAAGGTTCTTCAGTGTTTGGTGGTTCGGCCAACTTGGTTACGGCTATCGATACCATGTTCACCGTTTACAAACCCGAAGTTATCGCAGTACACACAACTTGTTTGTCCGAAACCATAGGTGATGACTTAACTCAAATTGTGTCAAAAGCCAACGACGATGGTTTAGTACCCGATGGAAAACAGGTTATTTATTGTAATACACCAAGTTATGTGGGAACTCACGTAACGGGTTACTCCAATCAGGTAGCTGCTTTTATTAAGTTTTTCTCAACAGCTACGCCTAAAAAACGTAATGTAATCAACATTGCAGCAGGTTGGATGGAGCCATCGGATATGCGCGAAATAAAACGCCTTACTCAGGTTATGGAAGCGCGCACTATCATGTTCCCTGATTTCACCGATGTATTGGATGCGCCGCTTGATGGGCATTACAAAATGTACCCAAATGGTGGAACCAAAATCGCTGACATGAAACTGACAGGCGACAGCAAATTTACGTTAGGACTTGGACAATCGTGTACCGAAGATGCTTGTATTAAGCTCGAAAATAAGTGCAAAGTGAAATTCGAAATGCTCGATATTCCCATCGGTTTCAAAGCTACTGACCGTTTCCTTATGTCGTTGAGTCGTCATGCTAATCTGCCAATTCCGGATAGTTTGAGTGACGAACGCGGACGCTTAATCGATTTGATTTCGGATAGTTCAAAATACCTTTACGGAAAACGAGTTGCGCTTTTTGGAGATCCCGATACATTGATTCCATTGACTGAATTCCTTGTAAGCATGGATATGAAACCGGTTTACATCGTTACCGGAACGCCAAGTAAATACTTTGATGCCCGCATGAAGGAGATTTTGAAAGATATCCCTGAAGCAAAATGCAAAAGTGGCGAAATGGCCGATATGTTCCAACTCCACCAATGGATTAAACAGGAGGGCGTTGATTTGTTGATTGGTAATACATACGGAAAATACATTGCCCGTGACGAAAATATACCGTTTGTACGCTTTGGTTTCCCAATTGCCGACCGTCCCGGACATAACTATTTTGCAAAAACCGGTTACGATGGTGGTGCCAACTTGGTAAAACAAATTATGGATGGATTTTTAGATCATTTCGACAGGACATGTTTGGAAGAAAAAGTGGAATGGCAACTTTAATTAGTTAACAGTTGATAGTTGACAGAGTAAAACTAACTGTTAATTGTTAACTATCAATTATTTAGTGCCCGCAAAGTGTTGTTTTTAATTACTGCTTCAATTTTGGCAATGCTTTGCGGTTTTTATTTTTTTGATAATAACGGCTTATCTAAGGGTAATGTCGTTATTTTTTTGTTCTAGTAGGACTTTTGCTGTTATAATCGTATAAAATACTAATGTAATGTGCACTTGAGTGGAATTCCAAGTGTAATACCAAAATGAGGTGTCAATATAATGTCTTTATTCATTAAAAGATAAGGAGTAAATCCTACTCTAAAAATAAAACTATCTGAAATGTAACGATAACCTATCCTTCCTAAAATAAAGACATTTAATCCTTGATCCCAATATAGTGTTGGACCTGCTCCCAATTCAAAGTAGTTTTTATTTTTACCAAAATCAATATTGTATTCACCGAAAACTGCATAAGTTTTTACCGGCAAAAATGAAACTCCCCATCTTATTGTATTTTTCAGAATTTTATTGTCGAATTTTGCATGTTCCATCCCTAGTGAAAATAACATTCCATTACCTCCTAATTCGCCAATGAAGTTTGTTTGTCTTATGCTTTGATAAGAGTTTAATTCTATGTTTTGCCCAGAAGTTTTTTCGGATTGTGCAATCAATAAAACAGGAAGACTGATTGTAATTAAAATGAATATTAGATTCTTCATATTCGGTATCTTAAATATAAATAACAAAGGTAAAAAAAAAAATCTTCCAATGAGGATATTATATGTTTTATAATTTCCTACATTTTCTACACTTTCAGGGTATTTCCCTACATAAATGTATGGTTTTGTATCATCTGTTAACATGCAAAATTAGCGAGGTATTTTGTAAATTAAAAATAATTGTTTGTAAAATTCAGATAATCAATGTTGTAAAATTGTATTGTATTAAAAATATGTTATAAAACATGTAATGGCACGATAAATGAATACTACCAACTAGAAAATAGGTATAAAATGGAGGAATTATGGCACACATATTAGATGAAAGACAAATGCAGGTATCGGTGGCTGGGGCGAACGAGCGGACGATAGATTGCAATAAAGCCAGTCTGGCAGGAAGTGTGAGTCAACGTGCATGTGTGTTTTGCGGGTCGCGGGTGGTGCTTTATCCAATTTCGGATGCGCTGCACCTGATACATGGCCCAATTGGTTGTGCGGCTTATACCTGGGACATTCGTGGTTCGCTGTCGTCAGGTCCGGAACTTCACCGACTTAGTTTTAGCACCGATTTGCAAGAGCGTGATGTGATTTTTGGCGGCGAAACAAAGCTGTATAATGCTGCTCTCGAACTAATCAATGCCCACCAACCCAAAGCAGCTTTTATTTATTCCACATGTATTGTAGGTGTTATTGGCGACGATGTGGAACGTGCTTGTCGCATGCTCGAAGAAGAAACAGGTATTCCTGTTATTGCCGTTCAGGCTCCGGGTTTTCAGGGATCGAAAAAAGATGGTTACAAAGTAGCTTGTGAGTCTATTTTTAAATTGGTGGGGCGCGTAAACAATCCTATTCCAGCCAAAAGTATCAATATTTTGGGAGATTTCAACCTGGCAGGAGAGCTTTGGATTTTGCTTGATTATTACAAAAAAATGGGCGTTCATGTAAATGCAACTATTACCGGCGATGGACGTGTGGAAGCTATCAGCAACGCACACAATGCATCGCTCAATGTAGTTCAGTGTTCGGGTTCAATGAATTATCTGGCTAAGTTGATGAAAGATGAATATAATATTCCTTCCATGCGGGTTTCGTATTTCGGGATTGAAGATATGAGCGATGCGCTGTACGATGTGGCTCGTTTTTTTAAAGATGATGACATGATGGATAAAGCCCGTGAACTGGTAAAAGAGGAGATTTCGCGCATGATGCCGGCACTGGCTTGGTACAAAGAACGACTGACTGGGAAAAAGGCTGCTATTTATGTGGGTGGAGCTTTTAAAGCTATTTCGCTGGTAAAAGCACTTCGACTGATTGGTGTTCAAACTGTTATAGTAGGTTCTCAAACCGGAACGCCCGAAGATTATGAGTTGATAAAACAGCTTTGCGACGAAGGAACTATCATTGTGGACGATTCCAATCCGGTAGAACTTTCGCATTTTGTGAAAGAAAAACAAGCGGATATTTTTATTGGCGGTGTAAAGGAACGACCTATTGCACATAAAATCGGGCTCGGTTTCTGCGACCACAATCACGAACGAAAAGAACCACTTGCCGGTTACGAAGGCATGATAAACTTTGCAAAAGAAATTTATGCTACGGCAATGAGTCCTGTGTGGAAGTTTACAAAATGACCTCTCCCCAGCCCTCTCCAGAGGAGAGGGAGAGTGCAAGGAATAAATGTTGTGAAAGTATGAAGATTTGAAAAAAAATTAATTAGAAACTTAATGGTACAGCAAAATAACATTAATAGCTCAGTTCCCTCTCCTTTGGAGAGGGTTAGGGAGAGGTCGAGTTTTGTCTCCACCCGTAACTCCTGCAAACTTTGTGCACCACTTGGAGCATCGTTGGTTTTTAAGGGAATTGAAAGTTGTGTGCCATTGATACATGGCAGTCAGGGTTGTGCTACTTACATTCGCCGGTACATGATAAGCCATTACAAAGAACCTGTGGATATTGCATCAAGCAACTTTAGCGAAGAATCGACAATTTACGGTGGTAGTCGCAATTTTATAACGGGAATCAATAATATTATCAAGCAATATAAACCCAAAGTTATTGGCATAGCTTCCACCTGTTTGTCCGAAACTATTGGCGAAGATATTCCGGGACATATACATAACTACAAAGAAGAGAACGAGAATACTGGCGTAAAACTGCCGACTTTTATTCATGCTTCAACGCCAAGTTATTGCGGCAGTCATGCCGAAGGATTTCACAATACAGTATTAGCAACCATAAAATCGTTAGCCGAGTTTGAGAATGTTCGTAACAAAATAACCCTGTTGCCCGGAATGGTATCGCCTGCTGATATTCGGTATTTGAAAGAATTATTAGAAGATTTTGGAATAAAATTCACGCTTTTTCCTGATTATAGCGAAACTTTAGACAATGAATATACTGCTGAATATCAGTTGATACCTACAGGTGGAACTACTATTCATGATATACAACGCATAGGTAATTCAAAGTCAACGATTGAGTTTGGTTCAAGTTTCAACAAAAGTTTTTCGCGATTAAAAGATAAATCGTCGGTGCAAACTGCGGGTGAATGGTTGGAGTCCAGTTTTTATATCAAAAACTACCAAATGCCTTTACCTATTGGGATTGAAGCAACCGACAAATTTATCGAAGTTTTGAAAATAGTTTCGGGAAAAGAAATGCCCGAACAACACCGCAAAGAACGTGGACGGTTGGTTGATGCTTATATTGATGCACACAAATACGTTTTTGGTAAAAAAGCATTGCTTTACGGCGAAGAGGACTTTGTAACCGCCATGGCTGATTGGTGTAAGGAGATTGGCGTAGAGCCATTTTATATAAAAGGAGCTGATTTTGAAACCTTAAAAGAGAAAGCCAACGAATTTCAACCCGATTTTCTGTTGGGAAATAGCAAAGGCTATTATATTGCCCGCGAACGAAAAATACCGCTGGTGCGTGTTGGATTTCCTATTCACGACCGCTTTAGAGCAAATCGTATGCATCATATCGGATATCGCGGTACTCAGGAACTGTTCGACCGCGTAGTGAATGCATTGATAGAATATAAACAGGAAAATTCACCGATTGGGTATAAGTACTTGTGACCTCTCCCCAGCCCTCTCCAAAGGAGAGGGAGAGTGCAAAAAAGTAATTATACGATAACTTATAAGATTTGTAAATAATTATTTAAATAGAAACTTCATGATACAGCCAAATGATATTAATTGCCCAGCTCCCTCTCCTTTGGAGAGGGTCGGGGAGAGGTCTTCTGCCCATCCTTGCTTCGATAAAGAAGCAAAACATACCAATGCTCGCGTGCATTTACCTGTTGCTCCTAAGTGTAATATCCAATGTGGTTATTGCAATCGCAAGTTCGATTGTGTAAATGAAAGTCGCCCCGGTGTTACTTCGTCGATATTGAAACCCTATCAAGCCGTTGAATACCTGAAAGATTTGAATAACCGTATCGAAAATCTGGTGGTAATTGGTATTGCAGGTCCGGGCGATCCATTTGCCAATGCTGAGGAAACGCTCGAAACTATGCGTCGCGCCAAAGCGGAATTTCCTGAAAAAGTTTTCTGCCTTTCTACCAATGGATTAGAACTTGAACCGCATATCGACGAAATTGCTAAATTAGGTGTTTCGCATGTAACAATAACCATCAATGCTGTTGATCCTACAATCACGGCCAAGGTTTACAAGTGGGTGCGCTATAACAAACATATTTATCGTGGACTGGAAGGAGCAACTATTCTGATGGAACGTCAGTTGGCTTGTATCCCAAAACTGAAAACAGCTGGTATTACCGTGAAAATAAATTCAATTGTTATTCCGGGAATAAACGAAGACCATATCCCCGAAGTGGCAAAAAAATGTGCTGAACTAGGAGCTGATGTTATTAATTGCATTCCGCTGATTCCAACTGCCGAAACAGATTTTGCAGACTTGATTGAACCCGATGCAAAAATGGTTTTCAAAGTACGCACCTTGGCTTCGGAACATTTACCTATTATGAGTCATTGCGCCCGCTGCCGTGCCGATGCTGCCGGATTATTAGGCAAAGATTTAAGTGAGACACACGTATTGCTCAAAGAATACTCTACCCGTGAGGAAATTGATACCGATCGTCCGTATGTAGCTGTGGCTACCAACGAAGGTCTGCTGGTTAATCAGCATTTGGGAGAAGCAAGTTCGTTGCATATTTTCCGCCAGACTCCTAATGGATTTAAGTTTGTGGAAATGCGCGAAACCCCTCCAACAGGTGGTGGCGATCGTAGATGGTTGGATATGGCTCGCCTGTTGGTCGATTGCCGTGCAATTCTGGTAAGTGGCGTAGGCGAAAATCCAAAAACGATGCTGAATTCCTGTAAAGTACATGTGGTGGAAATGACCGGACTGATTGATGAAGGTCTCGAAGGCGTTTACAACAACAAAGTGATTCGCTCCATTGCTAAACCCGATGCTTTTAAGTGCGGTAGCGGATGCAAAGGTGATGCACAGGGATGTGGATAAAAAAGACAGCCCCCTAAATCCCCCGAAGGGGGACTTAAAGAGCGTGGTATTTAACAAATA
>CAYNHC010000172.1:0-7547 GCA_964396705.1 uncultured Paludibacter sp. | reverse complement strand
GATTTTTTTACCTGCCATATACTGTTAAAAGCTGATTCGACCTGCATAAAAAAATTCATAACAGTTATTATCAAAACGGCTAATCCAATGCCGATGAATAATCCACTGTTAGTTGATTCTAAATAACGACCAACCGCTTTCATTACTACAGGTATCATATTTGCCTGAGCTATAAATGTTTCCTGTAAAGAGCTTTCAATCAGTTTTTCAACTCCGAAACCCTTTCCAATACCAATAATTAAAGCAAATATTGGGACAACCGCAAAAAGAATGGAAAAAGTTAATGCAGATGCTTTGATATTCAGATTGTTATTTATGTAACCTCTAACGGCTAAAATAATAATTTTAACCAAACTATAAATAAATCGTTTTGTTCGCGATAATTCGTGTTCAGTTTTTTTCCAAATATCGAAGAGGATAAAACTATAGATTTTTTCGAAGAGGTTGATTAACTTATTCATTAAGTTGAAAATTAATAAAGTTAAAACATTAAAAAAAATAGCAGATTTATAAGCCGGGTTTTGTCAATACTTACGTACTGTGTCTGTCATTTATCTGGGATAAATGTCACCATTTACCTCTAGCAATCTACCCCCCGACATCGGACGAGTCATCCTACATGCGTCGGTGTACATGATCTTGCAACCCATAATGTGTACGGCTACTATTGTTACCAATAATACCGGTGAGCTTTTACCCCGCCTTTTCACCCTTACTCCAACACCTCAACCGCCCTCTCCAAAACTGGAGAGAGGCAAAGGAAAAGTGTTTATGAAGCGGTTATTTTCTGTTACACTCATCTGCTCTCGCGAACAGCTTCCCGTTAGGAAGTATGGCGCTCTGTGTTGCCCGGACTTTCCTCTCCGCCAAAAGCGAAGCGACAGACCAATCTGCTATTTTATTGCAAAGATAACATATTTTAGTCGAATGTAAATAAGTATTTCATTTGGTGCATATTTATTGACTTTGTTTAAATTGTTTTGTTTTTCAACAAAAAAGGGACGAATAAATAAATATTCGCCCCATTATTATTTTAAACAAATTATTTCTTAAACTATTTTCTCCAATTGATCGATATTTTTAGAAATGTCCTCATTAGTCAGAGAATAATTTTGTAAATCGCCTGCAAGATATTGATCATAAGCTGTCATATCAACCAAACCATGTCCTGAAAGATTGAAAAGTATAGTTTTCTGTACGCCCTCTTCTTTGGCTTGTTTGGCTTCGCGAATGGCAGCTGCAATGGCGTGAGCCGATTCTGGAGCGGGAACAATACCTTCGGTTTGTGCAAATAAAACTCCTGCTTCGAATGATTCAAGTTGCTGAATATCTATGGCTTCCATCATATTATCTTTCATGAGCTGGCTTACAATTGTTCCTGCGCCGTGGTATCTCAAACCACCGGCATGAATATGAGCAGGCGAAAAATTATGTCCTAAGGTAAACATTGGAATAAGTGGTGTGTAACCGGCTTCATCACCGAAATCGTACTGAAAAACGCCTCGTGTCAGTTTAGGACATGAAGAAGGTTCCGCTGAAACGAAACGGGTTTTCTTGCCATCATTAATATTATGACGCATAAATGGAAACGAAATTCCGGAGAAATTTGAACCGCCCCCAAAACAACCAATTACTACATCGGGATATTCTCCTGCCATTTCCATTTGTTTTTCAGCTTCCAGACCGATAACTGTTTGGTGTAACGACACATGATTTAACACACTTCCCAAGGTATATTTGCAATTTGGAGTACTCATAGCCAATTCGATAGCTTCCGAAATGGCCGTTCCTAAACTTCCCTGATATCCGGGATGATCAGTTATAATTTTACGACCGGCTTTGGTTGACATACTGGGCGAGGCAATAACCTGTGCTCCCCAGGTTTGCATTAACGATCGACGATAAGGCTTTTGTTCGTAGCTGATTTTTACCATATATACGGCCAATTCCAAACCGAATGCTTTGGAAGCGAAAGCCATAGCCGTACCCCATTGTCCGGCACCAGTTTCGGTAGTAACATTGGTTACACCGGCTTCTTTACAAAAATAGGCCTGTGCCAGCGCTGAATTAAGCTTGTGTGAACCTACGGGACTTACACTTTCGTTTTTGAAATAGATATGAGCTGGTGTATCTAATGCTTTTTCAAGATTATAAGCACGTACCAAAGGGGTAGGACGGTAAATCTTTAGTTTTTCACGCACTTCTTCGGGTATTTCAATCCATGTATCGGTTTGGTTTACTTCCTGATCAGCCAGTCCTTTTGCGAATAATGGATACAAATCTTCGGCTGTGATGGGTTGTCTTGTTCCGGGATGCAACATGGGCATAGGTTTGTTAGGCATTTCGGCTACAATGTTATACCAGTGCGTGGGTAACTGGTTTTCGGGCAATAAAAATTTCTTTGTTTTTTCCATGATTTTGAAATTTTATAGATTTTATATTTTGGTATATCTTATAAATTGAAAAAGCCTGTAGTATTTTATTACAACAGGCTGATATAATGATGTTTAATAATCTTTTTATATGAACAATTGAAACCTGTTTGATGTTAGCAAAAGCTTTGCCAACGCCAAAATCCGATATGAAAATTTTTCAACATATTTACATTAATTTTATGATTGCAAAGTTATAAACTATTTTTAAAAATCAAAATCAAAATGCAATATTTCGAATATATATTGATAGTTTTTTATCTGTTTTTATGATAATTGATTGAAATTATGATAAATTTCTATCTATCAAATAAAAAATTGTACTTTTGTATAAAATTAAATAACTTCAAATTATTTCAAACAAATCACATTATTTACGGTATTACTTGTATTAGTTGAAGTAAATTGTAAATGAAAAAATTGTAAATATATTAATTATGATTCAATCAATGACAGGCTTTGGTAAGGCCACACTCGAATATGGAAATAAAAAAATTGTAGTCGAAGTTAAATCTTTGAATAGCAAGCAGTTGGATATTTCAACAAGAATTTCGGGTTTATACCGTGAAAAAGAAATTGAAATAAGAAATGAAGTCTCACAACAACTTGAACGTGGCAAGATTGATATAGTACTTTATATCGATAATTCGGCAAAAGAATCGGTAACCATTATAAATCAAACAGTTGTAGAATCGTACTATCAACAAATCAAACAGTTATCAGAAAATATCGGCATTGAAGTGCCTTCCAATTGGTTTGAGGTACTTTTGCGTTTGCCCGATACGATGAAAACCGAAACGGTAGAACTGGATGAAGATGAATGGGTTGAAATTCGAAAAACCTTGAATTTGGCCATTGCACAACTTACTTCGTACCGAATTCAGGAAGGAAAATCTCTCGAAGAGGTTTTTAACAGCAAAATTGCTCGCATCGATCAATTACTTGAAGATATTGCACCTTTCGAAGGGGAACGGGTGGAAAGAATTAAAGCAAAATTAGAAGAAAATCTACAAAATCTTTCTGAAAAAATTGATTACGATAAAAACCGACTCGAACAGGAATTAATTTTTTACATTGAAAAACTCGATGTAAACGAAGAAAAGGTCCGTTTAAAGACTAATTTGAATTATTTTACTGAAACTATGAAGCATGAGAAATCGCCCGGAAAGAAACTGGGATTTATAGCTCAGGAAATCGGGCGCGAAATAAATACACTTGGTTCAAAATCGAACCACAGCGAAATGCAGAAAATTGTCGTTTTGATGAAAGACGAGCTGGAACAAATTAAAGAACAAGTACTTAATGTTTTGTAATTAGATAAAAGAGCAAAGATTAAAGAATAAAGACTTTATGAACTAGTAAAATAAGAAAACTGAGTATTAAGTTAAATGCTCAGAATCAAACTTTCAAACGTTACGAACTTTCAAACTTTAAAAACTTTACAAACTTTCAAACTCTCCTTCCTATGCCCGGTAAATTAATCATATTTTCAGCGCCATCAGGTGCCGGAAAAAGCACATTAGTTCATTATTTATTAAGTCGGTTTACTGATTTTGAATTTTCAATTTCAGCGACAAGTCGAAAGCCCCGCGGTACAGAACGCGATGGGGTTGATTATTATTTTTTGAGCGCCACAGAATTTCGTCAACGTATTGAAAACAATGAGTTTATAGAATATGAAGAAGTATATCCTGATTGTTTCTATGGCACTTTGAAGTCGGAAATTGATCGGATTTCGTTAAAAGGAAAAGACATTATTTTTGATGTAGATGTATTGGGTGGATTGAATATTAAAAAGCAATTTGGTGAAAGAGCTTTATCTGTTTTCATTGTGCCACCGGGAATTGATGAGTTGCGTCAGCGGTTAATAAAACGGGCAACAGACTCTGAAGAAATGATAGCTAAAAGAGTGGCTAAAGCAGAATTTGAAATGGGATTTGCTCCTGAATTTGACGTAGTTATTGTGAATGATATACTTGAAAGAGCCAAAGAAGAAACTGAGAAAATAATCGGTAAATTTATTTCTGAGTGATTTGAATTATATTGAAATATTTCTGATTTCTGATTTTTGAAGTTTAATGTTTTCGTGTGTTGCCCAAATAACCAATGGTTTATTCATCGAAATCCAGGAATCTAAATAGTTTATTATCTTGAGTTTCAATTCATCGTCTAGTCCATTTAAGGGTTCATCCAATATAAGTAAATCGCTTTTTACAATCAATGCCCGTGCAAGAGACACTCTTTGTTTTTGTCCTCCGCTTAATTCATCAGGTAGTTTATGTTTATGCTCAGTCATTTGAGTAGCATCCAATAATTGATTAAGTAGCGAGATTGTCTCATTTTTAATTGCTTTTTGTTTATCAATTACGTATAAAATATTTTCTTCCACTGTAAGCCAAGGAATCAACCTTAAACCCTGGAACGCATAAGCGAAAGAATGAATGTTTTTGTATAATAACCTGCCATTATTTGCTTTTTCAATACCCGATATTAAATTAAGTAAGGTCGTTTTACCTTTTCCTGAAGGAGCTTTTAAACAATAAACTTTATCAGAAGTAAATTTTTCAGAGTACTTATCGAAAATAATATTTTGATCAAATTTCTTTGATATTTCATTCATTTCAATCACTTTAATTTTTGAATTTTCGGTTGGAATCTTTTTTGATGTCCGCAAATGTTTGTTGAAATGATGAACCAGGTTCAATCCACTTATTTTTTTAAAAGTATAATCGAAGAAATAACTAATTGCAATTGCTACAATTGTCCATACAATTAATTCTGAGATATTTATGTATGATTGTGCTTGTTTCATATTAGTTCCGATACCGTGTAAAGGTTGGGATAAAACTTCACCAATAATAACTGCCCTCCATCCAAATCCCATTGCAGAACCGATTCCACCAAAAATAACCGATTTAGCCGAAGGTAAATAAATGCTTATAAACCTGATTATCGCTGATTTTCCAAACACTTTTGCCATTTCCACCAATTTCATATCTGTCAATTCTAAGCCGTTTAACATGCTCTGATATAGTATAGGGAACATAGTAAGAAATGCAATGAAAACAGGTAAATTATTAGGTGAGTACCAAAGTAAAGCTATCAAAACCAATGAAATAACAGGAATTGATCTAAGCAAAACAATTATTGGATGTAAAAATGATTTCCAGAAAGGCGAAAAATTTGAAATTGTACTTAGCATTAATGCTAAACAAAATGAGATTATAAATCCGATTAATCCGCGTAAAATTGTTATTGAGATAGCAAAGTAAAATTCCTTTTGAAAGAAAAACGAAAAGATATGTACAAATAAATCAGGTATGGAAGGGAAAATTTCAGGAAAACCCATCGACCATGAAAATAATTGCCATGCTGAAAGCAAAGTAATTATGCCCAGCATTGCCGGTATATTTTTTTTAAAATATATCATTCAATCAGAATTTTTTAATAACAAAATCATTATCAGGTATTTTTCCACCTATGCTAACCGGATCATAAATTAAAAACAAATTCAGATAGTGAATAAGTTCGTGTTCAATGGTAAATGCACTGACATATTGTATATTGCACAAAGGTAAAGAAATCTTTGCAGTCTGAATATCCGGAAGAATTTTGAGTTTAACGGCTAATTGAGCTGCTTTTTCAGGTTCTTCGCTAATGAAGTTACAACTTTGCGAATATTTATCACAAATACTCTTTACTATCTCAGGGTATTTGTTGTAATATGTATTGTTTACCAAAAAAGCTGTTTGTACAAAAATATTTATGTCCGAGTTATCAATAATATTTTCGCATGTTAGTACCGAAATATTTTTTATGTTTTTTTCTTTTGAAAGTAACACACTAACCAATGGTTCGGAAATGACTGCATTTTCAACTCTTTTTTGCAATAATGCCTGAGCTAAATCAACGTTGGAAGTGAAAGTATAGTCGATTTTCACATTCTCTATGTTTTTATATTTCAATAAATTCTGAAGTAGAATATCTGGTGTAATTCCTTGTCCGAAAACACTAATGGTTTGATTTTTTAAATCATTAATTGAAAGAATTCGGGGGTTGTTCGTCAAAATATACATTGTTCCCCAGATGGGACATGCAAGCATTTTATATTTAACTCCTTTGTTGTAAAGGTTTGCAGCCATCACTGTTGGTAAAACAGCAAAATCAAGTTTTTTTTGAATCATCAATGCCTGAATCTGTTGTGGTTCGGTTTTAATGATTATTTCTACTTTCTTTCCATCAATTATATCATGTTCTTCCATCATTTTCATGAAACTAATTTCACTTGGACCTGAAAGTATCCCGATTCTTATGGTATCGGGATTTTTCTCACTACACGAATATAGTCCGAAAATTAGTATAAATAATGAAATTGAAAGTAGATTATACCTAATCATAAGTTTTGAATGAAATGATTGATACTTTTGAAAATTACTTTTCATTTTTAAGCGTTAAAACAGTAATTTCCGGTCTAACGCCAATTTGCATTGGTAGCCCTATATACCCTAAACTGCGGTTGATATATAAATATTGGTTGTTAACCTTGTGCAATCCGGCCCAATATTTAAAAACGACTGAAGCAGGAGAATAAATTCTTTTACCAATACGAATTCCCAACTGAGCCGCATGAGTATGTCCCGATAATGTTAAAACAATGTCTTTTTTCTCAACTACTTCTTCACTCCAATGTGTCGGGTCGTGTGATATTAATATTTTAATTATATTCAAAGGTTTATTATTTAAAGCTTTATCTAAATCTTCGTGATTCGATTTCGACGATTTGCTCCAATTTTCAACACCTATTATAAGTATGCTGTCTGACCCATTTTTCATGTATTCGCTTTCGTTCAGCAGTAAACGAAACCCGAAATCGCGTATAGATTGATTTATTTTAAGTTTGTTTATTGTACGATCTTTTTCTGTAGTCCATTCTGAATAATCACCATAATCGTGATTTCCTAATACTGCAAATTTACCATATTTAGCTTTCATTTGCAAGAATGTTTTTTGCCAGCCTTCAGTTTCTTCGGCAAAGTTGTTCACCATATCACCTGAGAAAACGATTATGTCAGCATTCTGTTTATTAATTAGCTCAACAACAGGTTGAAATTTTTT
>CAYNHC010000171.1:0-7616 GCA_964396705.1 uncultured Paludibacter sp. | reverse complement strand
CCAACTAATGCCGGTGCCTCCCAACCTCCAATTGCAGTAATAACTTTTGAGATATTAATTTGCTTTCTTTGATATTTATCGTTATTCCAGGCTCTTATACCCGTTGGCAAATATTCTCCATCTTCTGTTAAAGTGTCATCCACACAATCGAAATAATTTTCAACATTATAACACATAACCCTGAAACGCAACTTCTCGGCATTTTGAGCCAGTGTATTCAATTGTATGAAAAGAAGCACAAGAAACACAATTAAATTTTTCATTTCTCAGCGTGGTTATTTTTATTCAAATGCAAAATTAAAAAATAATATCATTATTTCATCTTCACTCCCAATATTGCTAAATTAATAAATATAAATCAAATGAAATAAAATGGTAAGCTGAGAAAGCTATTTTCCTATTGATATGCTGCAAATTATGGCTTATGACTTAAATTTCAGCATTATTGGCAGTAAATACAACTAATTACAGACATAAAACGGACTATACATCAGTTTTTTTTAATAATTTTGAACTCTTAATGTTAAAACACCTTATTGCTGAATACAAATAATGAAAAAAATCATCTTCTTACTTCTGCTATCTGCGCCATTATCAGTTTATTCTCAGTTGGTTATCAACGAATTAATGACCAATAATGTATCCGCAATTTTAGACGATGATTACAATTACAGCATGTGGGTCGAAATATATAACAAAAGTACAACTACTTCATATAACCAATCCGCATATTATTTCACAGATAAACTTTCGGAACCCAAAAAATGGGCTCCTTTATCGAAGATGATTGCGCCCGGAGGATTTGGTGTTTTATATTTTGAAAGACCTGAACGCGCAGCACACGCATCATTCAAACTTGATCCTGAAGGGGGTAAACTTTATTTACAAAATGCTTCAGGTCAAACTATCGACAGCGTAAAATACCCTCCCCAATATCGAAATATTTCTTACGGAAGAAAAACTGATGGCGCCTCTGAATGGACATTTTATGAGCAATTCAGCGCAGGATCGTCCAATAACGTTAAAGTATCAGCAACAGAACGATGCGGGAAACCTGTTTTTGTGAATCCCGGTGGATTTTTCACATCCACCATCAACGTAAAATTTGCAAATCCTGCTGCTGGCGATACAATTTACTACACAAAAAACGGAGCCGAACCGACTAAAACAAACTCAGTAAAATACACGCCCGGTTTTGTAATTACCATAACATCTACAACAATTATTCGTGCAAAATGCTTTTCAGCTAAGAAGTTATCGAGCGACATAGCTACAAACACTTACTTTATCGGTGAACGCGACTTTAATTTACCAGTAGTTTCCATTGTGACTGAACAGGCAAATTTAACAGACAATACCATAGGCATTTACTGTGATGGAACAAACGGTATTACCGGTAACGGTCAGTCAAGCCCCAGAAATTATAATCAGGATTGGGACAGACCCGTCAATTATGAATTATTCGATACTACAGGAGTTGTTCGTCTGAATCAGGAAGTTGACATCAAAATTCTGGGTGGTTGGACCCGGGCAAATACTCAGAAATCTATAGCCATAATGCCAAGAAAAAAACATGGAGACAATCAGCTACGATATGATGTATTTGCCGCAACGAAACCTTTTAACAAATACAAAGATATTCAAATGCGTAACTCAGGGAATGACTTTAGCTACTCAATGATGCGCGATGGTTTTATGCAATCAATTGTAATGAAACGATTAGATATTGATTATCTTGCCTACGAGCCTTCAGTTTGTTTTATGAACGGAGTGTATTTTGGGATTCAAAATCTCCGTGAACGGTCTAATACTGATTATTTATTTTCGAATTATGGGCTCGAGGAGGATGAAGTGACTATCATGGAAACTAACAATATTGACTCTGAAAAAGTGATTGCAACCAATTCTGATTTTGTGGCGTTTTCAAACTTCTTAAAAAGTAATGATATAACAAATTCATCAGTCTATCAACAAATTACGAATAAGATGGATGTAGATGAATTTATAAATTATAATATCGCTGAAATTTTCTTTGGAAATTACGACTGGCCATACAACAATGTGAAAATATGGAAGAAAAATACTGAAAACAAATGGAGATGGATTCTTTTCGATACAGATTTTGGGTATGGATTGTACAATAATACACTATATAATTTCAACACACTGACTTTTGCGTTGGGCGAAAACCAGCAAAATATTATTGGAGGTTACACTGTACAACCCGAGTGGTCAGTTATTGTATTAAGCAAATTAGTTCAAAACCCAACTTTTCTGAATAAATTTATCGATCGTTTTGCGATTCATCTCTCGTCAACTTTTGAGACAAACCGTTTAAATGCAGTTCTCGACAGTGTTTCAGCGAAAATTTCGAACGAAATTGTTTATCACAAAGCCAAATTCGGTTCTGCCCGCACTTTTGCAAACGACATTGCTACTATGAAAACCTTTTCGGCGAACCGACCCGGAAACATGCTCAGCTACATAAGCAGCAGGTTTCTGAATTCGACATCAATAAATACAGTACAGTTAAGTTCAAATATTCCTAATGCATCATACAAACTGAATTCTGAAATTATTCAGGATGCAGCTATAAATCTTAAGTACTTCACTAACAGAACCATGGCGCTTGAAGCAAATACTGTTCCTGCATATAAATTTAAACACTGGGAATTAAGTACAGCATCCGGTACAACCACTTTAATTCCGATGGGAAGCACCTGGAAATATTCCGACGGAAGTAGTATTCCTGCTACCAACTGGTTTACATCAACTTACACCGACACTTCATGGAAAAGTGGCACGGCGCAATTCGGATATGGCAACAGAGGCGAACTTACTACTATAAGTTATGGTTCAAATGCCAGCAATAAGTATCCTACAGCTTATTTTCGTAAAACTATTTCTATTTCAAACCTAAGTGCAAAAAGCAACTTCATTTTGACAACCTTTATCGACGATGGAGCTGCTGTATATGTAAATGGAACAGAATTAGGCAGAGTGAATATGCCCACAGGCTCTCTGATGTTCACCACACTTGCGTCATCTTCAAATAATGGAATAACCAACACATTCAGTATTCCCATAAATTTGCTTAAAGAAGGAAATAATGTGATTGCAGTTGAGGTTCATCAGAATTCTGTAACAAGTTCCGACCTTATTTTTAATCTGAGCCTTACTTGCAGCGAAACATCAAATACGCAGTTAATAACGAATCCGGTTTATACCACTGCATTAACATCCGATTTTACCATCAAAGCTATTTACGAGCAAAGTATTTTTGAAGACCCTGATAAAGATATCAATGTAGTTTTCAACGAAATTGTGGCGAGTAACAATCAGACGACAGACGAGTTCGGTGAAAAAGATGATTATATTGAAATTTACAATAATGGAGATAAAGAGGTCAATATCGCAGGTTGGTTTATTAGTGACACTCCGGGCAATACCGCAATGGTTCAAATACCTGTTTCGGATGCAGCAAAAACATTAATTCCTTCGAAAGGCAGAATTATATTGTGGGCCGACGATCAACCAGAACAGGGAGTTCTACATCTTGGTTTTAAACTTTCAAAAGATGGTGAAACCCTCGTTTTATCAAAATCAAACTATTTGGGAGCAATAATGCTGATGGATTCAATTTCATATCCTTACATGGAGCAAAATTTCAGTTATTCGCGTGTTCCGGATGGCAGTGAAAACTGGAAAATTCAGTCACCAACCTTTAATCTTACAAATGGCGACAATACAGATGTAAAAGCCCCAGAAATTCGGTTGAATATTTATCCTACACTAGTTCAGGACAATATAACAGTTGTAAATGCTACAAATAAGACCTTTAATATTATTGATTTAACCGGGAAAGTATTATACAATCAAATTTGCCAATCCGATAAAGAAATTATACAGACCAATCAGTTACCACGGGGAATATATATTGTTGTTATCGGCGATGAGAAGTTCAAAATAATTAAAATGTAATTGATTATCAACAAAAAAACCTAACAGGTTTTGAAAACCTGTTAGGTTTTTCCGATAGCTATTCAAGGTAACTTATTACAATTTACAAAAAAAGTAAAAAATGACTTTTTAATACAGCATCTTCTCACAATTTCTCTATTTTTTAGTTGGTTGCCATTCATAAGCTCCGGCATCAGGAGAATCATCTTCAAGTCGTGAGTTACCATTCAAGTCTAAAGGATAATCCACAGAAACTGCTTTATTACCTAACCCTCTGACAGGCGAAACCGAATCGGGCACAAAATTGAAATAAGTGCCCTTTTCATAATCATAACGGATTTGTTTGAAAACGGTATCCTTTTCTTGGTACCACCTAATGTCACTAAATTGACTCAACTCAAACGGTTTGGCCCTACGGATATAACAATTACTGAACACCCCTTTGTACTGATTGGTGAACCTTGATGCAATACTGAATTCATTTTCTAAAGTTCCGGTAATAATGCAATTTTGAAAATTTGATTCCATGCGGGCGCTTCGATTCAAATTCATAATCATCACGGCCGGATTTTTATCCCGTGAGCTCGGTTCTGCGGAATTATTACTATAAAAATTGGCTATCGTTGTATGAATGAAAGAATGTTTTCCACCATTCAGATATACTGTAAAACTTCCGGTATTTGATATTTCGGAATTTACGACTTTTACATTTCCATTTTGAGCAACTAAACCGTAAAACACAAAATTGTGTAGGATGCAATTTGATATTTCAAGACTTGGCAAAGTCTCGCGATCGGAATTAACGTAATACAAGCCGACATAAGCACTCTTTATATTCACATGACGCAATACATGATTTCCTTTGTTCCACAATAAATACACTCCTCCCCATTGCCCTGCAACATAATTATAAGGAACCGGATCGAGAAATTTTATTTTATCCAATCTGTCACCACGAAGCTCAATTGGTTTCTCAAATGTTCCTTCTGCTTTCAGATTTCCATATACAACTAAATTCGCATTATTGTGAAAATACAATTTACAACCTGGATCTAAAGTCAGCGTTCTAGCAGAGTCAACAGCAAGATACCCCATAACCAAATAAGGTTTATCCGCAGTAAGCACTGTATCATTCAAAATGACTTTATCCTTAAATAATTTCATATCTTGTCCGAAAGCTTCAAGACGGATTCGCTGGGAATTTCCATTGGTAACAAACGTAATTGAATCATCAACTAAAACCGGATTGTTTGAATCATTGGGATCAACAGTTACTTCTACGAATATATAAATACTATCTTTTGCAGGTATTTCAATATTTTCAAAACTGTTATTTTCATTTAATAAACCATCAACATTCATCCGAAAAGGTGAATCTTTCCCTCCTGCTATTTTTACAGAACTAATGTTTATTGCTTGTCGATGATTGTTGTAAATTAATATTTTTTCGGTGGTACTGCCCAATGTAGTAAAGACCGTATCAAAAGTGAGTGTGTCAGTTGAGAACTCAAGTTTATTGTCGTTTTTTGATGACGTATAGTCATCATCGCACGATGCAAATATAAAAATGCTTAAGAGAATAATCAGACTAAGTAAGAATGTATTTCGTGAGAAAGTTTGCATAAACATAACAACTTTAATTTTGGTACTTAAACGAAAAACAAAAAGAATTATTTTTGAAAAAACCTGCAAATGATGTATTTGTTATAATATTGATTTATATTTGTGCAATAAACCATCAAAAAACAAGATCATGGCAAGTCGCAGAAAACTTAAAAAAACAATTAAATTCGCTACATCTGAATTAATTACCGATATTTATTTCCATTGTTTAATGAAAAAAAGTATTCAGGATGAAGATGTCGAAAAACTTGTAACTGAAGTAGTGAAACTGAATCGTGAATTTATTTTAAGAGCTATTCGCCCAGATGGTAAAGACAATCCTGGAAAAGTAAAAGCTTATTACAGAAAAATGTTTATCGACTGGCAAACGGCAATGAATACAATAATTGCGAAAAAAAATAAACTCTGATCATTAAAGTTTATTCAAAATTAAATGTCAGTGTAAGCATTCTTGAAGTAAGTTTCGACAATGCATTGGAGAATTTTTCATCATTTGGAGATAGTTGTCCACCGGTTCGTAATGCGAGCGGAACAAACAAATCATTGTATCCAAGGGCGAATTTCAATTCTGGTGCCAACTTAAAGAACGAAAAATAAATATCGCATCCCACACCTATCTCTGTATAAAAATCAAACGTGCGTAAATAAACGGGCTTGTCTTTGTTTTGTCCCAAATCTATATTCAATCCGCCACCTCCTATCAGGTATGGACGAAAATTTCCATATCTTTCAGCACTGTATTTCAGGTAAATAGGAATACTTATCGGAATTGAAGGCACTGTAATTGTATCTCCTACTCCGTCAAACGAATAAACTAAATCTCTTTCGCCGATATTCAAAGTAGGGTTAAAACGCAAATTCAAGTACCTGCTTAATCTTAAATCTGTTACAATACCAACCGAAAAACCGGGTTTCAAATAAGAAACATTTACACTGTCACCGGGTTGTGATTGAATTCCAAAATCCATGAAATTGGTACCTAACGAAAATCCAAAATGAAAAAATTTATCATCCCGATAGGGTAAATTTCCTTGTGCCTGTAATTGAATCCCAACGTGCAGGAGCAATGCTGCTAACAATATTTTTAATCTGAAATTCATCATAATAATTTCTTAAGTAATAAACATGAATTAAACGTTATTCAAACAGTATTATTATATATAACCATTTTCTCTGAGTTTATTCTAACGCTGCAAAGTTAATGACATTAAGCCAATTATTACATCATTTGCAACAGTTTCGAGCGTAATTTTATGTAATTTTTTATTTTTATCGAGTGGCATATCGAGCAAAACTCCTGCCCCACCATCAATTTTACGTCCGTAAACACCATCAATTTTCAATTCCTCTTCAAAATTATTACTCACCAATCCTGTTTTGAGATGTACACGGTACGGACGTGGCACATCAAGTCTGAATGCTTTTCCATCAACATAATAATCCTGCTCTATCGGACACCAGTTATCAGGATTTATGAGTTGAAGAGTATCTGAAGTACCATCCATGTATTCGGCAACTATAAGCCCGTTTACAAAATGAGTCTGCATATGATTGGTAGTTCCAGCCAGCATTAAAAATGCATTTGAAGCCATTCCTGTCAGAGGAACTTCAATTTTACGCGGAAAATTATCCCATCTTGAAGTATATGCAATATTTTTACCGATAGCGGGAGTTTTGAAATCAATTTTAAGATTGGTGGAAAAAATATTATTGTTTTTAGCTGCGATTCCTCTCAATCCTGCATCGTCAATCTCCGCTGTAGTAAGCGGATGACACCACTCGCCAATTCCCTGTGTAGGAATTTGCAAAGTTGTATATGGCGAACGTGGCGAAAGATATTTATTTTTAAAAATGTTAGTTACAGAATCGTTAAAATAAGATTCTAGTTCAATCATTTGCAATTTAGAATTATTATTTAAAACAAATGGCTGTCGATAGGGTTTTGCTTTCCCCTCAACTTTAATTTTAAGGGGTTGCCACCAAAGCATTTCACCCTGACGGAGTTTGACAAATAAAGTTCTGTACCCAATTGC
>CAYNHC010000170.1:0-7617 GCA_964396705.1 uncultured Paludibacter sp. | reverse complement strand
GATAACTAATATTGCATCAAGTTCCTTATCTTTACAATCTATTTTTTTGAATTTTTGTTCTAACATTTTTCTTTTCAACAATGAAAAAAATACTTCCCTACATAAAGAAAACTTTGAAAGCTATCTTTTGGGTGGTACTTATTTTTGTGCTTTTATTTCTCATTTTGGCGGGAATTATTCAGATTCCTGCTGTTCAAACTAAGATTGTAAATTACGCTACCACTTTTGTAAGCAACAAAACCCATACAAAAGTGGAGATTAAAAATGTAAGTATTTCGTTCCCCAAATCGGTTGTTCTCGAAGGTCTTTATCTTGAAGATTTACAAAAAGATACCTTAATTTTTACCCGAAAAGCTGTAATAAATATTGTACTCAAAGATTTACTTTATAACAATATTTGCATCAATAACTTTGAGCTCAACGACCTTACGCTCAACCTTCACAACACCAAAACCGATTCGCTTTTCAATTACAATTTTCTGATAACCGCTTTTGCCGACACTACTGTTAAGGTATTAGATTCAACGGAAATAGCTGTAAAATGGACTTTTTCGATCGATGAAGTGAGTTTGAAAAATGCTCTAATTCGGTACGATGATCGATTCAGAGGATTGGAGGTTTCGGCTACGCTCGAAAAATTAGAAGTAAGCACGAATGAAATTGATTTCGAAAATTCAGTTTACGACATTGATGATTTGCTGGTCGATAAGTTAATAGCGAAAGTCACCATGACCCAATCTTCGAAAACAGAAACCGATAACCCCGAAAATATTCTGCCCAAAATACTGGCCAATAGAATCAGAATCAATAATTCCACCATCGTTTACAAGGATTTAAACAACCATCAAACTGCTCAGGGTTCGATTACCCGTTTTGAACTTAAAAAAGGAACTGTTGATCTTGAAAAAGAAACAGTGGAATTAGACAGAATTCACTTGTCAGAAAGTGATGTAAAGTATTTTACCATTAGCTCTGAAGTTGTAAAAGACTCAATATTAACACCTACGGCTGATGCAGCAGTTGAAAGTGACTGGAAAGTAACGATAAACGACATCGATTTCAAAAATAACACCCTGACTTATAAGGTGGTGAATTCCAAACTGGTAAAGAATGCATTTGATGCCAATTACATGAAGTTTCACAAGTTGAATCTGCAAGCCTCAGATTTGCATTATTCTTCCGACTTAACAAGTGTTATCGTCGAGAAATTCAATGCTATCGATCAGCATAACTTTGCCATTACCCGCTTCGAAACCGATTTCAGCATGGATGCTCATTCCATTACCGCCAAAAAACTGATAGCCAACACCACTAATTCCGCACTAAAAGCGGATGTTAATTTGCAATATTCATCGCTCAATTCATTGGTGGATTCGCTTCAGTATTTGGGATTAAATTTGAATATAAAAAATGCGAAATTTACAAATTCCGATATTCTTTATTTCAGTCCGGAACTTATCGAACAGGATTTTTTTAAAAATAAAACGAACGTTACAACTATTTCAGGACTTGTAACCGGACGAATCAACAGTTTGAACGGGAAGAAACTAATAGTGAAAACCTGCAAAAACACGATATTGGAAACTGATTTCAACATCATTGGTTTACCAAATGTAGAATCAGCTTATTTTGAATTCCCAAACATGAAAGTTGTTTCGGTAAAACAGGATATTCAACTATTTGCCGGCTCAGCCGTTCCCGACAGTATAAATCTTCCCGAAAATATTGCATTGTTGATTAATTTTAAAGGAAAAATGAAGTCATTTGCTGCTACTATTGGTTTGAAAAGCAGTTTTGGAAATGCTGATATTAAAGCAAATCTTGACCCTCAGGAGAATTTCAGCAGCCATATGAAAATTGAAAAATTTGACTTGGGCAGTTTGCTGAATGATAAAGTGATGTATGGTTCGGTGTCACTGACAGCTCAGGTCAGCGGACGTGGTCTGGATCCAAAAACGATGCAGGCAAAAATTAAGGCGGATGTAAGTGAAATGTACCTTAACAAATACACGTATCAACATCTGAAGATTGACGGAAATGTCAACGGACAGGAATTTGCAGGAAAAGTGAACCTGAATGATCCGAATGCCGTGTTTGATTTTGATGGATTGGTGAACCTGACTCCGAAACAGGAACAATATAAATTTCAGTTAAATGTGAAGGCAATTGACCTGCAAAAACTGAATTTCAGCGATAAAGACATACGCATTGCTTTTGATGCCAGAGCCGATCTCAAAGGCGGAACAGTTGACAAACTGAATGGGAATGCAGGAATCAGCAAAATGATTGTTGTAAGTAATGGAAAAAAATACCTGCTCGATTCGGTTCTTTTGGCTTCGATTAATGAGACCCGAAAAAGCGAAATGAACCTGAAAAGTGCACTCATTGGTATAAAATACAGTGGAACAATTGCACCCTTAACGCTTCCGACGGCGTTAAGTCAATTTGCCAATAATTATTTCCCGTTTTCGGACATCAAACCGGTAAAAATTTCAAACGACTCATCAAATTTTACTTTCGAAATACAGCTTCACAATCATCCAATTCTTTCGGAAGTGCTTTTTCCGCAATTAAAAGTATTTGAGCCCGGACTCATCACCGGAAGTTTCGATAGCCCAAAAAGCGAGTTGAAACTGAAAGCAAACATGCATAAAATAGTGTATGGTTCTACCAAAATTATGAATCTGGTGATGGATGTGAATTCCGATTCGGCAGCCTTAAATTATAAAATTGCGAGTGATAATATCACCAACTCGCAAATAAATTTTGAGAATTTTTTGTTCGATGGAAAATTAGCTGACAATAAAATGCTGGCAAATTTGTCATCAATTAATAAATTACAAAACAAAAAACTGTTGGTGCACACCGAAACTACCAAAGAAAATGGCAATTTCAAGCTCACGCTCGATCCAAAAGATTTTTGGTTGATGAATAACCGCTGGGACATTGCTGCCGACAATTACATTGAATTTGGCAAACAGGGATTTCTGATTCATCATCTTTTTATGAATAACGGTGCAAGTCAGATTCAGGTTGCTTCGGTGAATGACAAATTTAACGATGACCTGAACATTGGAATAAGAAACTTTAAATTAGACGACATTTCGCGAATTGTTGAAAAGGACACCAACATTGTAAAAGGGCTGGTGGATGGAAATGTTTTGCTCAAACGGGTGAATAATTCGTACGGAATCATTGCTGATGTCAGTATCACAAACCTGATTTTCAAAGAAGTACCGGTCGGAAATTTAACTTTGAAAGCGGATAATCCGGCAGGAGAACGTTTTGATATTGAAATGAAATTATTTGGTGGAGATAACAATCTGACTGCCAAAGGTTATTTTATTCCGAACGGAGGCGAAAATTCCATCAATATTAAAGCCGATATTCAATCGTTGTCAATGAAAACGGTTGAAGCTTTTTCGATGGGAGAGATTTCAGAGGCATCCGGAATGCTTACCGGAAACTTTCTGGTGGGTGGAAAAACCTCAGCGCCTGAACTATCCGGCGAACTGACTTTTAATAATGCGTTTTTCAAACCGGCATATCTGAATAACCGGCTGGAATTGAAGCATGAAACTGTACAACTGAAAACCGACGGCATCTATTTTAATTCATTTACCATGTTGGATGTCGATCAGCACAAAGCCACCATCAATGGGTCAGTGAAAATGAAGCAATTCTCCGATTTTGTTTTTGCTTTGAATATTAATACCCGTAATTTTTTGTTGTTAAACACTACTGCAAAAGACAATAAAGAATTTTACGGTCGAATGATTATCGACAGCAGAATTGATATAAAAGGTCCCATGTCGTTACCTGTAATCAGCGGACGGGTAAAAATGAGAGATGGTTCTAATTTTACTTTTGTGGTTCCTGAAGATGAATTGACGACCGAAAAAGGCGAAAATGTTGTGGAATTTGAAGATTCGATCAAAACCAATTCCATTCTCGACCGGGCAAAAACGAATGTTGCCACTAAACCGGGTTTAAGTGGATTTGAACTTACGTCAATTGTTGAGGTTGACAAAGAAGCAACACTGCGTTTATTAATGGATCCCACTTCATCCGATTCGTTGGTGGTACGTGGCGAAGCAGCGTTAAGTTTTACGATGGATCGTAGCGGGAGCATGAATCTGACCGGTACTTACAATCTGAATGAAGGAAGTTATCTTATTTCATTGGAATCGGTTATCAAAAGGAAATTTGATATCGTTTCAGAAAGTACCATCACCTGGAACGGTGATCCGATGGAAGCCGATGTTTCTATCAATGCCACTTATTCAGTTCGGGCTGCACCTTACGACCTTGTAGCCGAACAAATGTCGGGATTGAGCGATATCGAAAAAGGTGGTTATAAACAACGTTACCCTTTCTTGGTATTGCTGAAACTTCGCGGAGCCATTCTAAAACCGGAAATCAGTTTCGAAATTCAATTGGAACCTGAAGATAAAGGCATTTTAGGTGGAGCGGTGAATCAAAAATTAGTTATGCTGAACGAAGATCCATCTTCATTGAACAAACAGGTTTTTGCATTATTGGTTTTAGGGCGTTTTGTACAGGAAAATCCATTATTAACCGAATCGGGTGGAACATCCACGCTGATTCGTTCGACCGTTGGAAATTTTCTATCCGCTCAATTAAATAAATTAAGTTCAAAAGTAATTCCCGGAGTGGATTTGAACTTCGACATACAATCGTACGAAGATTATGGAAGCGGTAAGGCACAGGGAAGAACACAGGTTGAAATCGGGCTAAAAAAGGAACTTTTCAATGAACGATTATCCGTACAGATTGGAGGTTCGGTGGATGTGGAAGGTGACAAAGCGAAACAAAACTCTGCCAGCGACATCACAGGCGATATTACCGTAGAATACAAACTGACCAAAGACGGACAATATCGATTGAAAGGTTTCCGACACAATCAATACGAGGGAGTTATCGAAGGACAATTGGTAGAAACAGGTGTGGGTGTAGTGTTGGTAAGGGATTTTAATCAATGGAAAGATTTTTTCAAAAAGAGACCCCCAACCCCTAAAGGGGAGAAGAAAAGAACCCCTAGTCCGTCAGCTGACGGAGAGTAAGAAATATTACATTTGATTAAAAAAACAATATGAAGTTCATATCAAACATATTAAACAAAACTAACTTCAATTCCCCGGAATTTATCCCGACAAAGACGGGAGGGGTTAGGGGTTGCTCCCCTTTAGGGGCTGGGGGTCTTCTTCTTTTACTCCTCCTTTCTTCATGTAGCGGCACCAGGCAATTACCCAAAGGTGAAAAACTTTATACCGGCGCTGCTATAAAACTTGAAACGACAGAAAAAGTGCATAAAGGGGTCATCAAATCCGCAGCAGAGGAAGCCATACGACCCTCACCAAATAAAAGTTATTTTGGTCTGCGTCCCAAATTATGGATGTACCTGATGGCAGGAAATGAGCCTTTCAATAAATTTGAAACCTGGCTTAGAAAAAACGGAGAAGAACCGGTATTGATAAGCAATGTAAAACCGGGTGCAACAGCCTCAGTAATCGATGCTAAGTTGTTCAATATGGGTATTTTCAACAGTTACACTCAATATGAAATTGTGGAGAAAAAACGTACTGCCAAAGTAATTTACACAAGCTACATTCATAAACCTTATGTAGTTAAAAATCTTATTTATGCAATTGCCGATGACTCAATAAGTCGCATTATACTTGCTGATAAAGAAAATACGCTGATAAAACCTGACCAGAATTATAGTCTGGAAACATTGGTAAACGAACGATTGCGAATTGATAACTTATTAAAAAACAATGGATATTATTATTTCAATCCCGATTATTTGCTTTTTAAAGCCGATACTTCAATTGTAGATCATTCCGTTTCGTTTAAACTGACTTTAAAAGACAGCATTCCGGCTGAAGCAAAAACCGTTTATCATATTCGTAATGTGTATATTAACCAGAACTACTCCTTGCGCCGACAGCGAACTGACAGCATAAATGATACAATTATGCTTCAAAATACTATTTTTCAGGGAAAACAATCAGACATGAATATCCGTCCTTCTGTAATTTTACGGTCGGTTTATCTGAAGAAAAATGAACGTTATACCAGACAAAATCATAATATTACCCTGAACAGATTGATGTCGATGGGCAATTTTAAATTCGTGCAGGTGAAGTTTTCCGACAGCGACACCGTTCCCGGATTTTTGGATGCAACCATATTGATGACACCCATGACGAATTACACCTTCAGGGCTGAAATGGATATAGTTACAAAATCAAATAATTACTCAGGTCCCCGATTGAATTTAAGTATTTTAGACCGAAACACTTTCAAAGGTGCTGAATTATTGAACACGAACATGGCCGGATCGTTCGAAACACAATTGAGCGGAGCGAACAAAAACCTGTATTCATACTCGTGGAATCCACAGGCAGAACTTACTTTTCCACGTTTTTTGGTGCCGTTCAGGTTGAAGCCAACAAACAGTATTTATATTCCCAAAACTGCTTTTTTGGTTTCGTATAATTATTTAAAAAGAGGCAATTATTTCGATATGAGCACTTTCCAATTCAAATACGGATTGAAATGGAAAGAAAACAGCCGGTTGGAGCATGAATTAAATCCTGTGAATATCAGTTATTCTTCCATTGGAAACGAATCGGAAGCGTTTACTGATTTGCTTGAGGCCAATCCTTTTCTCAGAAAAAGTTACGAAGAGCAGTTCATTGCAGGCGGAAGTTATTCATTTACATACAACGAGCAGGTTCTATCAGGTAAAAAATGGCAAAACTATATACATGGAACAGTCGAAACTGCCGGTAATGCATTTTCATTATTGAAAATTATTGGGGGCGAAAAACCAACATCCGAAAATCCTTCAAAAATTGTAGGAGCTATCTATTCTCAATTTACAAAATTAAGTGTTGATGGTCGGACTTATTACACCATTGACAGTAAAAATAAACTAGCTTTACGCATTTTTGCAGGAGCTGCACGTTCGTATGGAAATTCGGCTTCGTTACCCTATACAAAACAATTCTTTAGCGGCGGACCGAATAGTATCCGTGCTTTTCAGATTAATTCGCTTGGTCCGGGAACTTACCTGCAAGAGGTTGGCAATATTGGCTTTTTGCAAACCGGAGGCGACATAAAACTCGAAACCAATGCCGAATATCGTTTCGGAATTTACCGCTTTATAAAAGGTGCATTATTTGTGGATGCCGGAAATGTATGGCTCCAGAAATCAAATCCATCAGGCATTGGAACGCCCTTTTCATTTTCTACATTTACGAATGAACTGGCTGTTGGAGCCGGACTTGGATTGCGTATCGATGTATCTTTCTTCGTTTTACGTTTCGACCTGGCCATGCCATTACGAAAACCCTGGCTCCCGGATAATAGCCGATGGGTAATAAATCAAATTGACCTGAAAAGTTCTACATGGCGAAATGAGAATCTGATTTTGAATATTGCGATAGGATATCCGTTTTAGTTGACAGTTGACAGTTGATAGTTGGTAGTTTGAATGTGTTGTTGAGGATATCGCTGTGCGTGGATTTAGCGTTGAAGCGATGCTCTCAATTTTTATATTCCTCGTTCCATGTTCTATGTTCCTTGTTG
>CAYNHC010000169.1:2516-7696 GCA_964396705.1 uncultured Paludibacter sp. | reverse complement strand
CATTGCGTCATGCACAGAAACATCCCGAGAAATATCGCAATTTAATTGTGCGCGTGGCTGGTTACAGCGACTATTTCAACGATTTAGGACTGGATTTGCAAAACGAAATTATCAACAGAACGGAACACGATAGTTTTTAATCCTCCATCAACTTTTCCAAAGTTCTGAACTTGGAAAAGTTATTAGTAATATGGAAAGTAAAATTGAGATATATAAAACATCCGATAATCAAACAGAATTAAAAGTTCAGTTTGATGCTGATACCGTATGGTTAAATAGGGCACAAATAGCTGAGTTATTCGACCGTGATATTAAAACGATTGGAAAGCATGTAAATAATGTTTTTCTGGAAGGGGAATTATCTGCAGAATCAACTGTCGCAAAATTTGCGACAGTTCAAAATGAGGGTAATCGTATTGTAGAAAGAAATATCGAATATTATAATCTCGATGTTATTATTTCTGTTGGTTACCGGGTGAAATCACAACGGGGAACACAATTTCGACAATGGGCAACACAACGGCTTAAAGATTATCTGGTAAAAGGATACGCCATCAATGAAAAACGTTTAGCGCAAAAACAACAGGAAGTAGAATATCTCAAAACCGGCATTCGTATTTTGAACAGAGTAATCGCAGAGCAAAATACAGTCGAAGAATTTGAAATGCTCCATATTTTTGCCAAAGGGTTAGAACTGCTTGATGACTACGATCATGAAACTCTCGATTTAAAAGGCATAACCAGAGCGGAAACTATCTATCCAACTTATGATGAATATATGACACTAATAAAAACCATGTATTCGGAATTCGAATCAGATGTGTTTGCAAAACCAAAAGACGATAGTTTCCATAGCTCTATTAATCAAATAAAACAAATTTTTGGAAACACAGAGCTTTATCCTACTTTAGAAGAAAAAGCGGCAAACCTACTATATTTCATTACTAAAAATCATTCGTTTGTAGATGGAAATAAACGCATAGCTGCTGCATGTTTTCTTTATTTTATGCAAAAGAATAATTCGCTGCTAAAATCTAATGGTTTACCTATTATCGAAAACGCAACTCTTGCAGCTCTTACTTTATTTATTGCAACAAGCAAAACCGATGAATCTGAAATTGTAAAACAATTAGTTATCAGCGTACTTAACAGAAATTTATAGTTAAAAAAACCACAATTCTATGTTCAACAAACAAACTTACATTCAGCGTCGCAAAACACTGGCCGAAAAAGTCGGTTCAGGATTGATTTTGCTTTTGGGAAACGACGAAAGTCCAATGAATTATGCCGATAATGGGTATCATTTCCGACAAGACAGTACGTTTTTGTATTATTTCGGCATTGATTTTCCGGCATTGGCAGCTGTAATAGATGTGGAAAATGACCAACAAATTATTTTTGGCGATGATTATACCTTCGACCATATTGTTTGGATGGGACCGCAACCAACAATTGCCGAAAGAGCAGCTGAATCCGGAATTACCATCAGTAAACCCATTGGTGAACTTGAACGAACTTTAGCAGGAGGGAAGGAAGTACATTTTTTGCCTCCATATCGGGCTGAACATAAATTACAACTGCAAGATTTACTTGGACTTCATCCATCTGAAATTGCACAGAAATCATCCCTCAAGTTGATTCGTGCGGTGGTGAGTCAACGAGAAATTAAATCGGCAGAAGAAATCGTTGAAATTGAAAAGGGAGTGGATTTATCGGTGGATATGCACGTAGCTGGTATGCAAATGGTTCGCCCGGGCATGACCGAAGCACAAATAGCGGCGCGAGTTTACGAAATTGCACATGCTGCCAATGGCGAAATATCATTCCCGATTATTGCCACTATCAACGGTCAAACCCTACATAATCATTATCACGGCAATGTATTGAAAAGTGGTGACCTGTTTTTGCTTGATGCCGGTGGCGAGGTGGAAAGTCATTATTGTGGCGATTTATCGAGCACTTTTCCGGTGGATGCCACTTTTACAGCACAGCAAAAACTGATTTATGAAATGAGCCTCAATGCTCATCAGGCAGCTATTGATGCGTTGGCATTGAATGCACCGTTTCGCAACGCACATCTGGCTGCTTGTCGCTCTATTACCGAGAATATGAAAAGTATCGGACTGATGAAAGGAAACACCGAAGATATTATTACTGCCGGAGCTCATGCATTATTTTTACCTTGTGGAACAGGTCACATGATGGGATTGGACGTGCATGACATGGAAAATCTGGGAGAAGTGTGGGTTGGATACGATGGCGAACCCAAGAGCACTCAATTTGGTCTGAAATCTTTGCGCTTTGCAAAACCACTTAAACCGGGACATGTGTTTACCATTGAACCAGGCATTTATTTCATTCCTGAATTGATGGATAAATGGCAGGGTGAAAACAAGTTTACCGAATTTGTGAACTGGACTGAAGTACAGAAATTTCGCAATTTTGGCGGCATCCGCAACGAAGAAGATTATATGATGACCGAAAATGGTGCTCGACGACTTGGCTCAAAAGTAAAACCGAAAACGGTGGAAGAAGTGGAATCTGTGAGAAAGAATTCTATATAAACAAATTGAATTCTGATTGCATTTATAATTCTTTTTTGATGTCATCAAGTTCAATCAACTTATTAACAATCGCATAAATAGTCAGACCTGCTGTACTATGAATTTCAAGCTTTCGGGTAATATTTCTACGGTGTGTAATGACAGTATGAGTTGATAGAAAAAGTGTTTGGGCAATTTCTTTGTTCGTTTGACCTTTTACCACACATGTGAGTATTTCTTTTTCACGGGAACTTAATATTTCTGTGTCGTTATTGATTTCTTCTGTAACAACATTAAAGAGGTTATCAAGTTTTACTTTCAGTTGTGAAATCGAGTCGTAAACACTTATTTTATCATCATAATTTTTTATTATTGATTCATCGAGCATTCCTGAAATAAGGGCAAAGCATTTCAATTTGTCATGACCGCTTTCAGATTTTAGCTTGTTTGGTTCTATTGTTCCCCAAAAAGTTGGATTAATAATAAGCAAATCAGGTTTATGTAAACGAATATAGTTTGATAGCAGGTCGAATGATGCAATCTCAAAAGTTTGAATATGAATACCTGACACCCTTTTGAGTACAACAGAAAGTCCGCTGCGTATGATGACAGATGGTTCGGCTACTGCAATTTTCAATGAAGAATCGTTCATGATTTCACGTTTAATTTCTGTTCAATCGCTTCAATTACTGGTACAAAAAAGAAATCTTCAACCTGATTGTGGGCTGCTAAATCCTTTTCACACCATAACAAATCGAAAAGCACATCATTGAGCATATAATTAATTCCTTTTGCAGGGTAATATTTTACAAGGATATTTTTCAATTCAGCTAATTTCGAATCTACATCAGAATGATGTTCTTCGAATATTGAGATTTGGTAATTTTTATGTTTTATACCTGATAATAATTCCATTACATACGGAAACACTGTCTTGTCTTCATATTCCATGTGTTTTTTTACCTCATCAAAATATTCGTCAAAATATTTCATAAATATGACACGGTACGGTATGCTTTGATCCGATGAATCAACAGCCTCAATAAGTTTGGTTCGTAATGAGGGCAGTTTATATTCAAGGAAGTACGAGTGCGCATTTTTCAGGTAGTTTATAACCGATTCGATTGAAATATTATTATATGTCTCACTTACCTCCATGTTTCCTTCCGATAGAAAATTGACAACGCCTAAAAATGTATTACAGTCAATATGGTTCGCCTCACAGGCCTCCTTAACTGTTTTGTCTCCAAATCCTAAAGATATTCCAAAGCGGCTTATTGTTGAGAGTAGTGACGAATCCTCGTTTATAAGATCGTTCATCCGTGTGTAAGCTGAAAACTTATGCTGTTGTAACATAAAAAAGTTGCATTAATAGTAATTCTCTTGAAAAGGTATTTGCTTATAATAACGTGAAATAGTGGATATTGTTTGCAAATGTATAAAATTGACAAATTCTTGTCCGGATACATTCAATATGTATCCGGACAAAAGATTTCAATAACTGGAACATAAAATAAAGTCAATTTTCAAATCCTATTTTCTCTTTTTGACACAGAAAATGTACGAAATGGATGGAGCATGAAAATTTATTTTCCATTTACTTTTACAAACTAACTAATACTAACAAAATTTTGGCTAAAAAATTTATAAGGCAAAGATCGATGAATATAATTGTGCCTACAATACCTAATATTAGGGATTTTGTCCATTGAAGAATAAAAAAAGCAGAGCCTTTCGACTCTGCTTTTTTTATTGTATAAATTTTTATAAACTTTCACCAAAATCTGCTTTGAATTTTGCTATCAGTTTTTGAGGCCAGTCGCTTGTAGGTTCAAGTCCGCCCATGAAGAAGCGCAATACAGGTGGTTCGTAAACGAATTTTAATCCACCAATAAGTTGACGATTGTCGTATAACCATTTCAACCGGTCTTCTACATATTTAATTTGTGACAAAGTGAAAACACGACGCGGAACTGCTAAACGAAGCAATTCCATATCGGCATAAGTTTCGTTGCCATTTTCGTCACGCTGGTTAGATATTGAGCCGCGCTCCATACCACGAACTCCTGAAATAAGGAACAGGGCAGCTGCTAATGCTCCCGCCGGATATTCAGTTTGTGGAACGTGTGCACAAACCTGCATAGCATCAACATGAGCGCCTAATACTCCTGCAGGTCTGATCATAGGAACGCCTTTATCCGTCAACGAATCAACTAAATATTTAATAAAGTTAGGACTCTGACTGATCATCGTTTCGTCTAATGTTTCGTAAAGTCCTACTGCCATAGCTTCAATTTCACGAATTGAAATACCACCGTATGTTGTAAAGCCTTCGTAAAGAGGGACTAATGCTTCTAATTCTTTAATAATTTCAGGTCGATCGGTACACATACCTCCACCACGCGAAGAACTGATTTTACGAGCTGAGAAATAACATAAATCAGCCATAGAAGTGAAGGCATGAATAACAGTTTTCATATCCGAACCTTTAAATTCTTCTTCACGTTGTAATACCAAAAATGCATTTTCACCAAGCAAACTACAATCAAGCACAACTCTAATTCCATACTTGTCAGCTAATGCACGTACATCACGCATATTTTGAACTGAGAAAGGTTGTCCTCCAATCAGGTTGGT
>CAYNHC010000169.1:0-2416 GCA_964396705.1 uncultured Paludibacter sp. | reverse complement strand
CCCTGATGTACCGGCAATAAATATTTTTTTCCGAGCACATCCTGAACTGCTTTTTCCAGACGATAATAGCTTTGTGAACCTGCATAAGCATCATCAGCTTGCATCATAGCAGCCAATTGGTTGTCGCTCATGGCATTGGTGCCGGAGTCTGTTAACATGTCTAGAAATACATCTTTGGTGCTTAATCTGAAAGTGTTAAAACCACCTTCGTAAAGGGCTTCGAGACGACGTTCGATGGGAACAAGATTGAGTTTTTGTACGATACGTACTTTGTGTAGTTCCAGGGGAATATTTTCACCACTGTAAAATTTGATTTCTTGCATAAAATATTGTATTTATTTGAGGTTTGTAATTCAAAAAAACAGAGTGCCTGAATTAAGCAAGCACTCTGAATTAATAAATTGGTAAATTATTATCAAATCAAAGTATTTCAGTGACAAAGATAACAATTATTTATAAAATGATTTGAAAATAAATGAATCAGAAAGTTGTATTCGTTTTATTATTTGTTAAAATAATATAAGCAATGTAAATAAGCGATATTGCCTATCAAAAAACTAAAAAGACTGCATCTGATAAAGACGTTTATAATATCCATTAAGTTTCATCAATTCATCGTGACTTCCACGTTCAACTATTGTCCCTTCATGAAGTACACAAATTTCATCGGCACGCTTAATCGTCGAAAGTCGGTGAGCTACAACCAATGTCGTACGATTCTCCATTAAGCTCTCCAATGCTTCCTGTACAAGTTTTTCTGATTCGGTATCCAGCGCCGAAGTCGCTTCATCGAGAATGAGTATGGGTGGGTTTTTCAAAATAGCTCGCGCAATGCTGATTCGTTGCCGCTGTCCGCCTGAAAGTTTATTGCCGCGGTCACCTATACTTGTTTCGTATCCATTTTCAGTAGCAACAATAAAATCGTGAGCATTGGCAATCCGCGCTGCATCAATTACTTGCTCCATTGTGGCATTTTCCACACCAAATGTAATGTTATTATAAAATGTATCATTAAAAAGGATAGCTTCCTGATTTACATTTCCCATAAGTGAACGTAAATCATGTGTGTTGTAATCCTTAATTTTGATGCCATCTAACAAAATTTCGCCTTCAATCGGGTCATAGTAACGTGGCAACAGATCAACAAGTGTAGATTTTCCCGAACCTGATTGTCCTACAAGAGCAATCGTTTTCCCCTTAGGAATTATCAGATTAATATTCTTCAACACCCAATCCTGATCGTATTTGAAACTCAGGTTACGATATTCAATTTTATCTGTGAAAGGATGAAGCGGCTCAGGTTTCTCCGGATTTTTGATTGAATTTTCGGTTTGCAGGATTTTATCTACTCTATCCAACGAAGCCATTCCTTTTTGTATGCTGTAAGTGGCTTTCGAAAGTTCTTTTGCAGGTCCGATAATGCTATAAAAGATAACTATATAAAAAATAAATTGATCCGCTGTGATATCACTATTATTTTCAAGAATTAACGAACCGCCAAACCACAACAATAGAGCAATGACTACAGTACCTAAGAATTCGCTAACCGGATGAGCCAAAATGTAACGACGGTTTAATCTGTTGAATGTGTTACGGATTTTCTCATTTAAATTACTGAACCGAACTTCGAGCTTTTGTTCGGCATTAAATGCTTTCACTACGCGAAGCCCCCCCAAAGTTTCTTCAATTTGCGAGAGCAACTCACCGGTTTGTTCCTGTCCGATAGTAGAACGACGTTTAAGAGATTTTCCTATTTTCCCAATGAGAAAACCACTAAAGGGAAGTAACACAAGAACAAATAGCGTTAGTTTCCAGCTCATTACAAACATTACCGTCAGATAACCAATGATCAGAATCGGATTTTTGAAAACCATTTCGAGCGAACTCATGATCGAAGCTTCAACTTCAGAAACATCAGCTGTCATACGCGACATGATATCCCCTTTTCGTTCTTCGGTGAAAAATCCAATAGGTAAACTTACAATTTTTTTATACAGTTGATTTCGCAAATCGCGCAATACACCTGTACGAATGGGAATCAAATAATAAGCACCCAAATAAGCCGTACCCACTTTTAGAGCGGTCATAACAACAAGAAAAAGACCCAGAAAAACGAGTGCCTTACTCTGTCCTACCGATTGTAAGGTATTGTTTATTGTATAGAATAAATTGTTTTTAACAGCGTCAATAATTTGTTGTGTAGTATCAGAATATGTCCATGAAATATACTGTCCTTCTACCTTTTGAATGCCAAAGAGCATTTTAAGAATTGGCATTATGGCTGAATATGAAACTACACTGAAAACCATTGTAATTAGGTTAAACAGCAAGCTCAGAAAAACATATTTTTTATAAGGCGGCACAAACCGCTTTAAAAGCACGATAAATTTAAACATTAGCAATTCAATGAATTACA
>CAYNHC010000168.1:2758-7699 GCA_964396705.1 uncultured Paludibacter sp. | reverse complement strand
ACTGTCTGACGTATATTGAGTCGTTGGCGTAAAATGTCATTTGCTTTTAATGATAAAGTTCCTTTATTTTTAAACAAGGTTTTATCCAACGAAGCATTCCACATAATTTCACTCTGATCCATGTTGGTATAACCGGCTCTATCCGAATAGGCTATATCTGAACCTAATACAAAATTATAAGGGAATCTGATAACAATATTTCCTCTACCTGACCAGTTCCAAATTTCAGTCTCAATATTTTTCAAATTATTTAGTGAGTTTGAATATCCAACGCTACCTCTTAATCCAAGTTCAATAACGTCATGTGTAAAAGTAAGCGAAATGGCTTCGGATGCATTGTAAGTGCGGGTTTTGCTTAAATCTCCCATTTGCAAATTATCAACATCTATTTCAACTGCACTTACATTCCTTTTAATGTTGCTGTATTGAGTACGGTATCCGGTGTTTGTACTCGTATTAAAATGCAATCGCTTTTGAATAATTGGCGTATTGAACATTACATTCCAATTTAACGAAACAGGAATGGCATCAGAGTTAATCGTTTGATTATATTGTTTCAGGGTATTATCGTAAATCTTATTCGAAACTAACGCATCTTTAACACCTTCGGCATTTAAAAAAGTATTAAACGAAGAAAATGTTTTGTCATTGAAAGTGCTGTACATCAATCTTAAACTATGTGAGAATGCTGGATTCAACAATGGATTTCCAACAGTTTCGGACATTAAATCATTGTTGTTTTTTACTGGTTGCATTTGATTGATAGATGGTTGTTGAGTACGTCCACGGTAATCAATTCGTGCAAATTGTTTCTTTCCGAAATTATACTGAAATCTACCTGAAGGTGCAAAATTAAATACCCCATAGGTTGTATCTCTTGTTAAACCGTTTCCATAAGTACGTATATTTTTGGTCTGCGAAGGTTCCCCGTTTAATCCCAGCATAAGCTTATAATCCTTTTCAGTATAGCGGTAATTAAGTTCTATTGTTTCACGGAAAAATTCGTTTTCAAAATTATTACTATATTCGTTATTGAAAATAGTATATTTATCATTTAAATCTTTGCTGTACTGATTTTTTTCTGACGTCGTATTTGTTTTACTGGCTGATACTGCAATTTCTAACATATTCTTATAATCCCACAATGGCTCAACGTAGGACAACCTTAAATTCGAACTAAATCTGTTCGAACGATTATTGGTGAACTGATCAATATGAATTGTTGTGTCGGGAGTGAACTTGTTTGACAAATTATAACTATCATTGTCGCTTTGCGAAAAATCAGTATTAAAACTTGTTGTCAAAGTACGTCCTTTTTTAGAGTTGAATTTTCGGTTGTAAATAACATTTAACCCTCCTGAGACAGATGAACTTATTCCGTTATTATTTGAATCTCCCCAACTTGTGCTATCGCCTTCGGTCAGATAAGAATATTCACGAGTATTATAGGAATTGGTAGTACTATAGTTGAATCTTGGCTGAACAATAAGGGTTCGCAAACTGTCAATTTTCCATTCGAGTTCAAATCGTGCATTGGCTTCATATTTATCATTTCCAGATACATTTTTCGATAGATCATTGTACGTTGTTTCCGATAGATAGCTGGTTCGGTTACTTTCAGTATCGCTGTAATTATTGGCATGATTTACAGTCATATCACCACCAATTTTAATATTTTTATTAATGATTGTATTATTATTCAATCCAATATTTTGCGACGTAGTGATACCTCCATTTGCTCCGCCTCCCCACGAGCCTCGTCCACGACTGCTACGAGCAGTATTTAAATTATTCGCCCCGGCATTGATAGAAGTTTGTGAATCGCCATTCATAATATTCAATGACAAATTACTGTCATATCTGAAATCCTTATTAATATCAGCGCCAACGCCACCGTTTACATTTCCGTAGAGTCCTTTTCGTCGGTTACTTTTGGTGGTGAGGTTTATAATTCGTTCAGTATCTCCATCCTCGAAACCGGTGAGCAACGCCATATCAGACTTTTGCTCCAACACCTGAATTTTTTCAATCATATCAGCAGGTAGATTCTTTGTAGCTTGTTCGATATCACCATCAAAGAATTTCTTTCCATCAAGTCGTATTTTTTTAACTTCTTCGCCATTAACAGTAATTTTTCCTTCGGCACTTATTTCCACTCCCGGAAGTTTTTTAAGCAGTTCCTCAACCGGTGAGTTTTCAGGAGTTTTAAATGCAGTAGCATTATATTCGAGCGTATCACCTTTAACCACCATTTGAGCTGCCGTTCCTTTCACTTCTACTTCCGATAAAAGTTTTGCATTTTCAACTAATTGAATACCTTTCAGAATCAAATCTTTTTTATCAATACTAATGTTACGTTTATGATCTAAGTAGCCAACAGTACTTATTACCAAAATATAATTTCCTGATTTTACCTTCGGCAAGGTAAAGCCACCATTAACATCGGTTTGTACACCCTGTACCAAAGTTGAATCTGATTGTTTTAATAAACGTACAGTTGCCATTTCAAGAGGAAGACCATTTTTTGAGTCGTAAACACTGGATTGAATACTACGTTGAGCAATTGCCTGAAAGGTGATAAAGGTAAGGATCAATAATGTATAGAAACTTTTTCTCATTTTATTTATGATGATGAATTTACTAATAATTCTTTAGAAGAAAACATTAAAAAAGCAAGTAATAAGATTGCTTACTTGCTTTAAATAGACTTATGGTCTATTGACATTAAAAATTGTAGAAGGTTTAATTATAAAGATAAAATTATATTTCATTTGAGTTTTTTTAACCATTGCCATTCTTCAGTTGAAAACAAAATTTTAAAAATCAAATCTTAGATTCCAATAGCATTTAAAATCCAGCGAGAATTTCAAGTATTTATTTTTGGAAAATTGTTCAAAACACTTCAAAATCAATTACAAATAATTATTTAAATACCAAATTATCGTTACTATTCAGCACTCCTTTATTTTTCCAAATAGATGTGCAAACATCTGTAATATAGCAGAATGGGTTCTTTGCCACGGAGTGGCTAAATGTGAATAACCCCCAGTAAGCGAAGCGCAACTGGGGGATAATGAAAACAAATGACAGTACATTTGATTTTCAGTTCGACTCGTCGAACTGAAAATCAAATAATTACGAAAACGATTGGGTGCTGAGTAGTAATAAATTATCAACAAAATACCGATTAACATTTATTAAGCAGTTTAAAGTCAGAGATTAATCAACACTTTTTTCACAAAAGATGATAGTTTCCGAAAATAAACATCTACTTTTGCACCGTTTTTTGAGCTATAAATTCAAAAATTGAATATGAGCAATTTGTCACTATTTTTAGTAGTTTTCTTGACAGGTGTCATATTAGTAGTCGCCGGATTAGGCATGGCGATACTATTATCTCCCAAATCATTCAATTCTCAAAAAGGAGAACCCTACGAATGCGGAATTCCAACCCACGGAACTTCGTGGATGCAATTCAAAGCTGGTTATTACCTTTACGCCATTCTTTACTTAATGTTCGATGTGGAAGCCATATTTTTGTTTCCATGGGCTACTGTTGTGCGCGAACTCGGTTTTCAGGGATTGAGCAGTATTTTATTTTTCTTACTAATACTTGGGTTGGGATTAGCCTACGCCTGGAGAAAAGGAGTGTTAAAATGGAAGTAAAAAATATAAATATTAAAGGTATTCCTTACGAAGATTTCAACGATAACGAATACCTCGAAAATTATGTTGAGGAGTTGAAAGCCAATGGTGTAAACATTGTTCTCAGCACACTCGACGATATGATCAACTGGGGACGGTCCAATTCGATTTGGCCACTGATTTTTGCTACCAGTTGTTGTGGTATCGAATTTATGGCTTCAGCTGCTGCACATCACGATATTTCGCGTTTCGGCATGGAAGTAACCCGTAACAGTCCACGACAGGCGGACTTGATGGTAGTTTCTGGCACCATTGTACACAAAATGGCACCCTTGATCAAACGTGTTTACGACCAAATGGCTGAACCTAAATATGTGCTGGCCATGGGTGGTTGTGCAATTTCGGGTGGTCCTTTTATTAACTCGTATCATGTGGTGAAAGGTGTCGATACGGTAATTCCCGTAGATGTTTATGTTCCGGGATGTCCTCCACGTCCTGAGTCTCTGTTTTATGGACTTATGCAATTGCAACGCAAAATTAAAGTGGAGCAATTTCTGAAAAAACCACAACGAGAGGAAGAAAAATAACAGTTTAGATGGAAAAAATTAAACTCATAATTAAAGAAACGGTAAAAAATGCCGTATTCGATGAAAAAGATAAATTGACAGTAACAGTTGAGCCTGCTGAACTGTATCCTCTTTTAAAAATTCTACACGATAACGCCACACTACCTTTCGATTACCTTGTTTACCTCATAGGAATGGATTGGGGCGAAAAACTCGGTGTCATTTATTTGCTTTCTTCCTCCAATGATCCCTCGAAGGAAATTGTAATAAAAACAGGAACAACTGACCGGGAAAACCCATTACTCTACTCAGTTACCGATTTATACGAAACAGCACATTTCAACGAACGGGAAGTTTTTGCCATGTACGGAATCAGGTTTATTAATAATCCTGATATGCGTCGCTTTTTACTGAACGATACCTGGGTTGGATTTCCGATGCGAAAAGATTATGATGCAAATCCGGATCTAAATCCCGTATCGATAATCAGCAAGGAAATGATTGATACAGCACCTCGTATCATGGAAACTCCCGATGGTCTGAAAGAAGAAATTGTAAACATATTCGAACCGGACGATTACATTATCAATATTGGACCACAACATCCATCTACACACGGCGTAATGCATTTTCGCACGGCTCTTGATGGTGAAATTGTAAAAAAGATTGATGTACACAGCGGATACATTCACCGCGGCATTGAAAAACTCTGCGAAGGGATGACTTATCC
>CAYNHC010000168.1:1253-2658 GCA_964396705.1 uncultured Paludibacter sp. | reverse complement strand
CATTTATACCTTACATGCGCGAAAAACTGAAAGAATACGATCGATTTTTCTCGCACAACGTAATTGCGTTAGGGCGTATGGTAAAAATTGGAAATCTATCTAAAGAAGACGCTATTAGTTACGCTGTAACAGGTCCTGCAGGACGTGCTTCCGGATGGTCGTGCGATGTAAGAAAATATCAACCCTATTCACTTTACGATAAAGTTCAGTTCCAAGAAATTATCAGAACGGAAGGTGATTCGTATGCCCGTTATTTGAATCGACTCGACGAGATTGAAGAGTCGCTGAAAATTATCGAACAACTGATTGACAATATTCCTGATGGTGATTATTGCGCTAAAACAAAAGCAATTATAAGAATCCCAGAAGGAGAATACTTTCAAAGTGTAGAAGCCGGAAAGGGACTTTTTGGGGTTTATATCGAAAGCAAGGGTGAAAAAACGCCTTATCGCCTGAAGTTCCGATCGCCATCCATGGCTTTGGTATCGGTTATGCCTTTGATTTGTAAAGAAGAAAAAATTTCGGACTTTATCGGTATCGGTGGTTCGATGGATTATGTGATACCGGATATTGACAGATAAAGACCCCTAACCCCTAAAGGGGAATAGGAAAAAAATAAAATATAATATACTAATTTAAGCCCCTTTAGGGGTTGGGGTAAATTTATGAACTTATATTCTCAACCTTTCGAATTTACAAATCTGACAAGCTGGATTAACTCCGTTTTGACAGAAAACTTACCTGAGTTTTGGGCAATTTTTATTGAATTAGTTCTTGTAGGTGTGGCATTACTAGCTGCTTATGCTGTTTTTGCCATGATTCTGATTTATGTAGAACGAAAAATAACAGCTTTTTTTCAGGCACGTATCGGTCCAAACAGGGTTGGGAAATACGGAATTTTTCAAACTGTAGCCGATGTATTGAAAATATTGATCAAAGAAATTATTCATATTAATAAAGTGGATAAGTTTCTTTTTTATGCAGCTCCATTTTTTATGATTGTAGCTTCGATGCTTACTTTCGGAGCTATTCCATTTGGAAAAAATTTACATGCCATCGATTTTAATATTGGTGTATTTTACGTCATTTCAGTTTCATCACTTGGAATTATCGGTGTTTTACTTGCCGGTTGGTCCAGTAATAATAAATACTCCATGATTGGTGCCATGCGAAGTGGTGCACAGTTTGTAAGTTACGAACTTTCAGCTGGTTTTGCACTTATGACTATGGTTGTACTTTCGGGAACAATGCAATTCAGTGCTATGATTGAAACTCAGACTTACTGCTGGAATATTTTCAACGGACATATTTCGTCATTCGTAGCATTTATTATTTACCTGATTTCGGGTCATGCCGAAACAAATCGTGGTCCGTTCGACTTACCCGAAGCTGAATCGGAACTTAC
>CAYNHC010000168.1:0-1153 GCA_964396705.1 uncultured Paludibacter sp. | reverse complement strand
TGGTCTTTCCCCCGTTTACGTATCGATCAGTTATTGAATCTGGAATGGAAATACTTATTGCCTATAAATCTGGTAAATATTCTGGTGATGGTTATTTTAGTATTAACAGGATTGACTCTGACAGATATTTTTTAAGCAGAACAAAGATCAAAGACATAAAGAAGAAATAAGATGAGATCATTTAAACAATATACAGCAGATTTATTCGGTGGCATAAAATCATTGCTAACCGGTTTATCTGTTACATGGAAAGAACTCTGGATAAAAAAAATCACACAACAATATCCTGAAAATCGTGATACTTTAGTGATTTCGGAGCGTTTCAGGGGTGAACTTGTAATGCCACATGATGAGAATAATGAACATGCCTGTACAGCTTGTGGTATTTGTCAAATGAACTGTCCGAATGGTACGATTCAGGTTATTTCACAAATGATTGAAACAGAAGATGGAAAAAAGAAAAAGATACTGGATAAACATATTTTCGATTTAGGAATGTGTACTTTTTGCAACTTATGTGTAATTACTTGTCCATCGGATGCCATTCAGTTTACTAATCAATTCGAAAATGCATCATTTACACGTAAAAATCTGGTTCATCAACTCAATAGCGAAGGATCAAAATTAAGGGAGAAAACAAAACCCTTAACCACTAAAGTGGAATCTTAAAATTAGCACATTATCAAATTGGCATATTGGCACATTATCCTATGGCACAACAAATTATATTTTACATTTTAGCGGTAATCATTTCCGTATTTTCAATTATGGCGGTTACTTCGGGACGATTAATTCGCTCGGCTACTTATTTGCTTTTCGTTCTGTTAGCTACAGCAGGTTTGTATTTATTATTGGGATATACTTACTTATTTGCAGTTCAAACAGCAGTTTATGCGGGCGGTATCATGGTGTTGTTTATCTTCGCTATTTTGCTTACGCAAAAGCCCGGTGACCGTATTACTCCCGAATCGCTCAGACAACGTGGACTTGCCATCGTGCTTTCGGTGGTTGGAGCTTTGTTTTCAGGTGTTATTATTTTCAGCAATATCAAAAAAGTATATACATTGGTCGATCAACCCGAATTTGACACGAAACACATTGGTTTAACGCTGATGGGAACAGGGAAATTTCAATATCTGCTGGCTTTTGAAGT
>CAYNHC010000167.1:0-7749 GCA_964396705.1 uncultured Paludibacter sp. | reverse complement strand
GCTTTGTGATTCAAATAATAATAAATTTCTTTGGTGTTGATTAAGATTTAGATACAAAATAATAGAAAATTATAAAATATCGTTATATTTGCATCAAGAATTCCGACTGTAAACATATACAGTCCATTATAAACTTAATAAATTTTGAAAAATGAAAGAATTAGTAAACAAAATTAAAGCTGAATTTGAAGGTTTTGCTACAGATGCAGATTTGCAGGTTGAAAAAGGTAATAAAGCTGCCGGAACAAGAGCCCGTAAAGTTTCATTAGATCTGGAAAAATTATTGAAAGAATTCAGAAAAGTATCAATTGAAGAATCAAAAAAATAATTATTTAATTCTTCTAAATGAGCAAAGCTTTCTCACCTCGGGAAAGCTTTTTTTTATACAAAACCCGTAAAAACTGACGAAAAAAAAGCTGTCTTACATTGAAGACAGCCTCATTTTTATAATGACAGTTTATTAAAAGAATTTTGCTAATTTACCTTGATAACTTTAAATGTCTTAGAAATATTTGCATTTTTAATTTCCACAAGATATATGCCGGTTGAAGGCAAATTAATTGTTTCAAAAAATGCATTAACTGATTTAGACACTACCATTCTTCCAGCAACATCATATACATTAATTTGACCTGATTTTTCTGAAAGTTTTACATTTACCGAACCATTAGTCACAGTAGGATAAACCATACTATTTGATAGACCATTATTTTCAATACCGTTAGTAGATTGAAGTTTTGGATATATCGCAAGGAAATCAATTCCACACATAGCATCATTTACAGTGTTACTCGAAACGGTAAGATAATGTGTCGCTGTAGTAGTTGGTGTAAATTCGAAACCATAATCTTCGCCACGTTGCTTAACAGTGCAAGCTACTGATTGAGTACCCAACGTTGTACCAAGATTTGCTTTTGCAGTATTTACTGAATAAGTAAAAGTTGGATTTGTTTCGTTATTATGCCAACCTGAAACACCACGGAATACATAAGTTTTATCAGCTTCCAGATTGACAGCTAAATTATATACATTGGTTGCAGGACTTCCCCAACTGCGCAAATAAGCAACACGATGACCTTTCCATGTTTTTCCTCTGTAAGTATGAGCTGCATTGACAGCCGGCACATATCGTGATCCACCTGTAACATTATATTCGTTGAAAACAACCGTGCCCGGTGTAACTCCATCGGCTAAGGTTTGATCCCAACCAAAATCAGTCATTTTCGAAGGTGCAACTTCAGCATTATCACCATCCCATGTTGAAATAATATTGTCACTTACAGCAAATACAAGTATGGAGTCTTTTGTAGCTCCGGTGCTTAAGACAATAGATTTTTCCAGGATCTGTGTTGTTGTATTCCATGTAATAATAATTGTCTTACCTGTTAAAGCTTCTGCAGGTGTAATTACACTTTCACTTAAGCTTATACCGGCAGGAGCAGTAATTACTACATTTGAGAAAAAGTCTCCACTTACAGTTACTGTATCAGGTATTATATATGACTGATCGCGAAAAATACCTTTAGTCGAAATATTTACGGGTGATTCGGTTGATGTTAGCATTACTTTTTGAAGTAAAGCTCCACTCGTAAAAATAAGGCTGTCGTTGGTAACAGGGCTCGAAGCTGAACATGTTACTTCAACATCAACTCCACCTTCAGCCATTGCTTCGGCAGCAGTAATGGTAGTTTTCGACAAAGAGAATGATGAAGTTGGAGTCAATGAAATATCATTGGTCAAATTTCCACCTTTTACATTGATCGTTTTCGAATTAGTCGAAGGAGTAAATGCCAGCGCTGTAGGATTTATCAACATGTAAGGAGAACCATCGCTTACATAAGTCAATTGGAAATTATCTACAGCCACCCAGTTACCTGTAGTTGTTATTTCGTAACCAATTTCCAACACATTGTCGGTAACCGTAGTCTGAACAGAATAATCATTAATGGCAAAAACTTCGGCAATATCGGCACTTGCAAATATATAAGCACCACCGGGATATACAGGACCGGTTTGTTCAATGGCATGAGCGGATGCTTTAACCAAATAAATTCCATTTGGAATGTTTTTAATAAATTGTGTTAATCGTAAATTTGTAAGTGCTGTTCCTGATGTTACCCACTTTTCAGCATAATAAGTGCCCACCTTTTTAGGGTCAAAGGAAGTATTGCTTTGTGTTTGAAATCCGCCAACATTTGTCCATCCTGTGAAACCTGATTCAAAACTTGGATTGATTATCGCAGAAGTTGCATCGTAAGGGAACGTAGTCCACGTTGTCTTTCTTGTTTGTAATGTAATTGCGCCATAAACATTCTCAATAGCTGCTTTCAATGCGGTTTCTTGCTCTACAATCTGAGCAGCAGTTGCAGAAACATTTATATAAACAACTTGAGCAGCTTGAATAGATGTATTTAAGTCAGCATAAGTTGTAGAAGCGCCAACATCAACAGGATGATTAAACATAACTGTTGCCGAATCAATCAATAATTTCAAATCGGTTTTATCTATACCATAATAAAGCAGTTTAACATTATCAATGTATAATTTGGCACCATTACCTGAACCTCCTGAAGATGTAGTAAATCCAATATTAATGGTGTCGTTATCTGCTTCCGATAATATTGTAAAAGTAACAGAATCTGTTTTCCAGGTATATTGAGGAAATGTTTTCAGGCTACCAACAACTTTGGTAATACCATTGGAATATCCACAAAAATTGGTTGCGATTCCGGTGCTTGATGCGGTAGTATTAGCATTATAAGCATCATAAAACAACTTGTATTTCCCCGACTGCAATGCAACGGCCTTACTAATAATGGCTTTATCGCCCCACCCTGCCGACATGTGAAGACAAGCACCGGTAGTAGTTACACCATCTTTCTGAGTTGCAGGAGGAGTGGTAGTATTCAATCCTGAATTAGCCAATGTAGGAACAGTAGTAAATCCATATTCTGCAGTCGATATTTGAACCGCATTAGATTTAATATATGAAGTTTCATCCCAACCAGTTACAATAAATCTCCAGCCAGAACCTGATCCCCCATCAATTCTGGTTATTCTGTAATCTGTATCAGCATTAGAAATTTTACCACCCGCAGCTAACGTGAAAATGGTGGGAGCTTCATCAAATCCCGCATTTGTTAAATACGTTGAAGTAACATCTGTTTGTGCCATTAGGGTGACACTTGTGGCAAAAAGTATCGCCATTAATACGTAAATTTTTTTCATATTTTTATTCAATTTAAAGTAAATAATTTAAAACCAAAAATACATAATATAAAAATGAACCACGGAGATAAAAAGTTCAAATATGGAGATAAAAAATTTAAACAAATCTCAATTTTCATCTTTTATTTTGAATATCTGCAAATAATGAACATTGAGGGTGAAAACCTATTTATTAAAAAAAGCGTGAATCCCTGACGGAATTCACGCTAAATAATTTATAACTTCAAAAATTACTTTACTAATTTACCGGTAAATAGTTTACCATTTACAGTCATTTGTACAATATATACACCTGAAGGTAAGTTGGCATTGATAATTTTTACATTGTTACCAGCTTCGCAAGAACTCAATTGGGTTGCAATACGACTACCTTGCATATTAAATACTACGAATTCAACTTCACTTGCCAAATCAAGATTAAATTCGGTTGCAATACCTTTATTTACGTTGTAAACCTTAAACTGATTTAATTTCGCATTTTCAGTTCCGGATACAATGTCGCTAACATCATAAATTTCCCAGTTATCAATATATCCAATATAACCTGTACTTGCACCACATCCATTGAAAAAACATAAACCAGCAGTGGCAGCAGGGCCAGTAGTAATTAATTGACTAAATTCTACCCATGTGTCTGATTGTGGAACCACAAAATCTTTAACACCTGTAATATTTGTTTCATTACTTACCCCAATATTCAAGGTTCCATTCACAGCTTTCACCATTGCTTTAATCAGATAGGATTTGTTTGGCTGCCAGGCAATATTTGCATCAATCGATCCGCTGGCAGGATAGCAAACAGCAGTTCCGTTAATAAATCCACTTCTGCTACCACAATAAACCATTTCAGGATCGGTAGTAATAGAAGTATTACCCCAGCCACCATAACTTGAAAGGCTATTCATAAAAGGATCAGAAATAAGATTTGTTCGTGATGGATAAGTAGGGGTATAACAAAGAGCATCAGCTGAAGCCTCAACAGCTATATTTACAGTTGGAACTTCCGATTCAGTAACAGTGATATTCACACCAGAGAAAGAAGCAAGACCATCCCAGGTTGCAGTGATTGCATTTACTGCATTAGCATTGGCTGCTAAAATGGTGTAACTTCCACCACCATTATTAACCAAATTAGTTCCTGTAAGTGTTATACCTGTAGGTGCAGTAATTGCAATGTTGCCTGATAAATTAGCTCCAGAGATATTAAATCCTTTTGTGGATGTTGTACTACTGCTGAAAAAGAGTGAAGTTTCGGATGCTACCATACTTGGAACTGCCATTGGTCCGTAGTAATATAGTTTGAAGTTATCAAAACCTACCCAGTTACAAGCAATGGGTAACTGAAGTTTATAACCAATGGTTAAATTACCATCAATGACCGGTACAAAATCAACAGCATAATCTTTTCCTACATATACTTCAGTAGAAGATGTTCCGGCGGTAACAAATGCCCCAGTATGTAACGGATTAGAACCTCCTTGTTGTATTGCATGGCTGGTAGCCACTAAGCCGTACAATCCATTAGTAAGTCCCGTAACCGTTTGAGTTAATGTTGCTGTTCCCAAATTACCGTTCGAACCAGTCCATTTTTCAGCATAATAAGTTCCATCTTTTGTCCAGCCCGGGTTATTGCTCTGTAAAGCAAACCCACTGTTAGTCCAGTTTACAAAAGAATTTGTTTCGAAACTTGGATTTAAAATGGAAACCGTTACATCTGTTGGAGCAAGTACACCTAATAAAGTTGTGGCTGCCGTATTAATATCTACCGTAACATCAGCATTATAAGTTGCTATATATGAAGTTAAATCAATGCCTCCTTTTAATTTGGCATAATTCATATATTTACTTAACAATAATTTAGCCTGATAAAGTTCATAACTGGCTTGCGAAACAAATTTCCAGCTTGTATAACTATCTCCTGAAGGGACATTGTATCTCACCGAATTACAAGTACCTTTATTTGACATACGTGATGCCGATAGTGCGCCTAAATAATTAGCAGCATTGTAGTATGCTTTTGTATTATCAACTTGAATAGCAAAGATATGATTTGTAGCATCCGTTTCTGCAATATTCCATGTGTTATTGGTGGAATTATCAGTAAAAATCCAACCACCTCCATCATCAATTTGGAATAAATAGTTATTCGCAATATTAGTTCCATTGTTATTGTACTGGAATGTCCAAACGCCACTTGCGTCTAAACAAGTCCATTTGTTAATGTTAGCACTTGCATTTTGATTGGGAATACCCGAGACAACTGCTTCGGCAGCCCAATCACCACCCCTATTCAGAAAGCCTTGTAATCCAACATTGTAAATGTAATACGATGTACCTGATACAGGCACTTCACTTTTATAAACAGGGGCATCCCATGTTTGTGCATTAACAAAAGTAGCAAATGCAAAAACCGCGATTAGTATCGCCATCAATTTGTAATTTTTTTTCATGATAATTAAATTTAATTGTTAATAAAAGAATTTGATTTAATTTTTAATTATACAAAAATAACTTTGAAAAGATTACATAAGGTGGATAATTCGTCTAATATAGTGGATTTATTTAAAACATAATTTTTTTTAGCAAAATTAGATACTCTTACAAAAAAACAAACATTATTCATTTTAAAAAGAAAAAGCGTAAACTCCTTACGGAATTTACGCTTTAATATTGATTAAATAGCTTAATTAAACTACTATTTCACAAGTTTAGTTGTTGTAATTTCACCATCGATATTTACTTTTACGAAGTAAACACCTGCTGGAAGATTTGCTTTGATTATCATTTGTTGAGTTCCGGCATTTAAGTTACGGATCTCACTTGCAATTAAAGAACCATTAATACCATAAACCGACATGTTTACAGTTGCTGATTTTGCAAGTCCAAATTGGGCAATTACATCATTTCCTACAAGGTAAGTTTTGAGACGACTATTATCAATATTGTTGACACCCGTCGCAATAGTTGCAACCATTGGAATTGTCAATAATGTTCCACTTCCTGAAACCTTGCGTAATCCTGGTGCAGGTGAAGCTGGATTAGTTGAAGCTACGCTCAAATTTCCTGTATAATCACCTGTTAAATTACCAATAAAACGTACCGTAATTGTACCACCTGTTGAAGGTAAAGTTGGAGTTTGAACTTCAAATTTATCATTATCAGATGAAATACTTAATCCATTTGTAAAACCAGTAGTTGTTACAGGCACATCAATACTTTGACCAACACTTGTGAAAAGCATACGTCCATTATCTTCATCATTAACAGAAGCGTTAATAGAAGGCAATTCATACATTTCCCAATTATCAATATAACTTTCGGTTGCGGTTTGAGTTTCGCAACTGTTAAGGTACATATTTGGTGATGTTGGAGTCGCTTTAGCTGTAAAGGTAAAATCTAAAGGCAACCATTCACCTACAGCTGTAGAAATTGCCTGTAGTACATTTACATCAGTTGCACCACTAATACCTATCTTAACTTCACCGGTTCCATTGGTACTTACCATTGCTTTTACACGATAGGTTTTACCTCCTGAAATTTTTCCATTCAAATTAAAATCTAATGAACCACCACATTTACCGGTAACTTTAATACTTCTGGCACCACAATATGTATAAGCTGTTTCAATTGTGCGAGTTCCCCAACCCGCAAATTTTGATAAATCATTGCAATATGGGTCAGTAATGATATTTGGAAGCGTAGTGTAAAGCGGGGTAAAACAAGCCAAATCCGCAGAAGTGTTGATAGTTATTTCTTTTGTAAGAGCGCCTGAAGTTACACTGATCAAACCATTAGTAATTGGAGTTGTATTATTGAATGTAGCAGTTACAATAGTTCCAGCTGCAACTTCAGCAGGAGTTAATTCATTTTTGTTAAGTTCAATTCCAGTTGGTGCAGTCAAAATGGCATTCGCAGTTAGATTTGCTCCAGAAACGGTAAATGTTTTAGTAATATTGTTCGGGTCGAAGAATAAATTATCAGTTGATACTAAAAGAACCGGATCCTGCACTTCACCCAAATAATACAAGCGGAAATTATCGGCATACGACCAACTAAGATTGCGACTTACAGATTTGAAACCAATTGTTAAGGTTCCATCCACTACAACAGCATCAACACTGTAATCGGCACCTGAACTTATTACCTCTGTTTGTTTGTCAGCGGCATAAACAAAAGTGCCTGTGGCGCCATCGCCGCCACCAGCAGCTGCAGTTAAACGATACTTGCCATTAGGCAATCCGGTAACTATTTGAGAAATGGAATAATCAGGTCTCGAACTGCTCCAGTACTGGAAATATACAGCACCGTTTTTGAATGCTCCTGCCAATGGTCCGGCATCGGTTCTTGTACAATATTCACTATTTGCGGGTCCAGTTTTACTCCAACCGGGGAAAGTTTGCACTTTATCAATTGGAATTTGCTCGAAGCTAGGATTAACAATATATGATGTCATATCAAAAGAATCTCCGGCTCCATAGTCAATAACCACATCTTGCGGAGCATAGGCATTTCCATTTAAGA
>CAYNHC010000166.1:0-7848 GCA_964396705.1 uncultured Paludibacter sp. | reverse complement strand
GGATGTTGAGTAACCACAAATATCAGCCCCGAAGTGGGCTGAACAAAGTCATAATCTATTGTTATTGAACCCTTTCAGGTGGGGTGTAAAAAATTAACTACTTATTTTTTAATTATTCGTTCTAAAATACAACAAATAATAGAACGCAGATTTACGCTGATTTAGCGGATGAAGACGGATTTTAAATTGACTTCGTCAATTGATTTAAGCGAAAAATCAAAAATGCTTGCATTTTTTCTTATCCGTTTTTTTAATCCGCTAAATCAGCGTAAATCCGCGTTCCATTCTTAAATCTTTTTTTTGAATATGGATTTACTCAAAAATAAGATTTTAGAACGTATTTATTTTCAATTAATTGTTGATTTTTGACACCCCACCTTTCAGGGTTCTGATTTTCGTGTCAGTTATTTCCGCCGGTTATTCATATTTAATCCTTTCAGGATTTTAATAGCGGGATGACAAGAACGTGCATGAAAAATGAATGTTTATATTCAATAAATAAGTACTCGAATGGCACATTACGATTCCATAGCATTGAATTTCAATACTAATGTAGTTTATCAGCAGACCCTAGTTAACGTAAAAAGCCATCGCAGGAACAATGCTGCGATGGCTTTTTTCCGGTGGATAATACCTTATTTGATAAGCTTTATCGAATATGTTTTGTTATTTGTAGTTTTCAGGGTGCAAATATACGCTCCCTGATCTAAAATATCTAATCCTTTAATAGTGATTAAATTATTTGAAATAAGAACATTTTTCTTCCATACTAATTGTCCTGAAATAGCATGTAATTGAACATCAATCAATTTATCGTTTAGTTCAGGAACATTTATATTCAGTTCATTTACAAAAGGGTTAGGAAAAGAACTAAGCCGGGTAGTTGCATTTGGTGTGAACAGTCCGGTTTTTATTCCGTTATTGTAATTTTCAAGCACTTCTTCAGCCGTCAAAGCACCTTTGTAAATTGACACTTCATCGATGGAGCCTCCGAATGCATTTACAAAATTGACATTGGTATTGCCTAAAACCAGATTTTCTATCTGGCCGATATTTCCTGTACCATCGGTTTTTGTTCCTTTTAAAACACCATCAACATAGGTTTTTATTTGGTCAGCTTCCATATCGCGCATACAAACCAAATGATGCCATACATTATTGAAATAGGTAGAACCGGTAACATTCAAATCTGTTTTAGTAACATTATCATCAATTCCCCATGTCAGGCGGTCGTTGCTTCCTGTTTTATTGTACTGAATTCCGAACCATTTACCTGTGGCTCCTGTGGTTGCATTTGCTACATGACTTCCTTTGTGAATCAAATACCAATCCACAGCACCACCTGCCGATTTGAACCACATTTCAACGGTAAATGATTCAGCTCCCAAAGTAATGGCATCGTAATGAGGTTGAACAAAAGCAGCGTTGGTTGGCGATGCCGGAATGGTTACACAATTATCAATTTTACCTACAGCCCATGTTGGTGTAAAATTTTGGGCAGTGGCATATCCCTGAATATCGTTTGTAGCTGTTGTTCCGGTTGTCTCATTTAACGAAAAATAAGCTACTTTTTCGCGTTCAGGTTTCTTGCCCGAAGTAAAACTCCAAACATCTCCCGGAGCGCTTCCCAATAAATTAGTCACATCTACTTTCCAAAAATAGCTTGTATTTGGTGTTAAATTTATAACTAAAGATGTCCCGGTTTTGGCAGTAGCCACTTTTTCCATGGCATCAACCGAAGTGCCTAAATATACGTCATAATAGAGAGTTCCGCCCCAAACACCGGATAAATTTGTCCATTGAAGTGTGGTTTGCAAATAGGCTGAAGTGATAGATTTGTCGGCTGGAATGGGATCTGTACAAGGGATAGGAGGAGCAGCTACCCCAAGGGTTGTAGCTTTATATGCTGTAGAATATAATGACTCCTTATTTCCATCTATCGTTTTTAATCTCAGGTAATAAATTGTACTTGGAGTCAATCCTTCAATTTTATATTGGTTTAACGCCGGATCAAGTCGGATAAGTTCAGTATATTGAACGCCATCTGAAGAAACTTCAAGTGCAGTTGCTGTAGCTGTTTCGGCATTATTTGTCCATTTAAGAGTGATATAATTGGTGTCGATTGCTTTTATGCCAAGTAGGGTCGGATATTTTACAAAAGGAATACCAGCAGTAATGCTATTGATATAGCGTTCGATATTCAAATAGCCACTTTCATGTAAAATCAGGGCATCAGCAGGAGTGTTTTTATTCAAACCGTTTGCATCCTCCCATGTGTCAGGAATGCCATCATTATCTGTATCGGTTTGTTTAGGAGCCGAAAAAACATTGCCCACTGTATTCGCCAATGCCAAATCAGCTTCGCCATTTATCAACGCTCCTGAAGTTCCTAATGATTTAACTTCTTTGATAATGTATTTGTCCACTTCATCGCGGAATGGAATAATCGGACCTACACTATCAATTATCCACTTATAAGCATCTTCAGCTGTAAGTTTATTCGAAATTACAGGATGAACTTTAGGTGAAGTAATAAAACTACTGTAATCAGGTACAAATGTTGCCGGACCGAAATCATCGGGTACAGCTAAAACTCCATTTAATACTCCATCGGTGGTGTAATCTAAGTAATTGCCTGATTGACAAACCTGAAAATATTGATTAGCACGAACAAAAGCATCTGTTCCGCCAGTGGCAGGTCCTTTGATAAAATAATTATTTTCTATGGCTGCCCACGAAGAACCTTCGGTATCCCCTAAAATATATCCACCACCTGAACCCCAGTTATAACAAACATTGTTAACATACTGATTCAACCCTTTCACTTTTGGATTTCTGGTTTTATTATCGACGTACAAATCTTTGTAGAGCGTCACACCACCATTGGTCTGAATCAAACCACCGGCTGAGTGAATCATAATACCTTGTCCGATAATGGAATTTGATATGGTGATATTTCCCGGTTCACTACCTTTGTTGTCCCAACTGATAGAGAAAGTTTCATCCAATCCCCATGTGAAAGAACAATGATCGAAAATCATATCAGTTCCATTGGCAATGCCGGCGGCATCTTTGCCTGAATCGCCTTTCAATCCCATGCGAAAACGCATATATCTTACAATAACATCTTTCGTTCCTGAAAAAGAAACTCCGTTTCCATAAACCACTACTCCATCACCGGGCGCAGTTTGTCCGGCCACAGTGATATTACTCGAAAAAATAAGACGACTGGTAATTGTAATAATTCCCGCCACATCGAAAACTACAATGCGATTCGGTTGGCTTACAGCATCGCGCAATGAACCTGTTCCTGAATCATTTAGATTGGTTACATGATAAATGGTGGGTGAAGTGGCAGCACGCGCACCTTTGGCGTATTTACCAAAACCTTCAGCTCCGGGGAATGCGGGAATTTGTGAATGAATTGTAACAAAAGTACAAATCAGAAGAATTAAAGAAAGGGTGATTTTTTTCATTTCAATAAAAACTTAATGTAAAATTGTTGTGAAATATAACGTAAAAACTATCAAAAAAAGGACTGCTTTCCGCCGGAAAGACAGCCCTTTTATTACAAAGAAAACACTTATTATTTCAACATTATTTTCTTGACTTCAACATCATTCCCAATATATACTTTTGCGTAATAAAGTCCTTTTGGTAATGATTCAATGTTTAATTGTGCAGTGATTGAATTTACACTTTCTGAACGTACAATTTGTCCCTGTAAATTTACAATTTCGATAGTTTTAATTTCAGCGTTTCCAGCCGAGATATTTACAATTCCGTTTGAAGGATTTGGAAATAATGAAACCAAATTGCTGTTCACATGATTTACTTTTGTGCTGCCGTGAGCAGTAACAATAATTCTGAATCCTCCGCCAATAGTATCGGTAGCTGAAGTAAATGATACAGTTTCAGGGAATCCCTGTGATTCTAACTTGAATGAGTCTGTTGCAACAGATGTTTTTGCTGAAAGAATAGTGAAAGTTTCACCATCTTTGATCGAAACACCTGATGCAGGTTTCAATACTATTGTAGAACCGTTGAAAGTGGCTGTTGCATTCGTTGATAGCTTATCAAAACTTTCGGTTGAGCGTAATTTAAATACAACTTTTCCACCGTTTTTAACAAGAAGAGGACTGGATATTTTACCGGTTAAAGTATCACCTAAAACAAGTTCACCAACTTCATCATATCCTATAACCAATGTTCCAAGACTGTCAACCTGTACTTTACCTGTTAAACGTCCATTTCCACCACCAATTGCATCCTTATTAATTGTCATTACATTTGCTGCTGTACAACGACCTAATGCAGTAGTTGTGGGAGTTACAGGAATATTTACCAGAAAAGTGCCCTGATTAACCTGAACACCCAACGATGCAGTTGTTAAACTTTTTGTGCTTGTAAATGTATATTTTCCTGTACCAACTTTAATTACACCTAAATAATTATAACCACTTCCACCTACATCTTTAATAGTTACCGGACAAACAACATCTGTGTTTTTTCCACCAATCATGTAATAAATACGGGGTGAGTTCGATTTGCCGGCTCCATAACCACCAAGAAATGCATTTTCGTCTTCGGCCTGTAATTCACCTATACCCCAGCAACGAGTACCTGAAGCACCTGTTAAACCCGCACCTGATTTCAATGTTAATGTTCTATTCCAAAACAATGAATCAACAGTATTAAAATTTGTATAATCCCATGTTTTTGTAATTGGGAGTAGTAAACCGTAATAGCCGGGAGTGACTCCTGACATTACATATTGTTTAATTGTAACATTCCCTGTGAAATTTTTCCAGTCAACTGCAACACCACCGGCTTTATTTGTTCCCATCATGGTTCTTTCACCACCAACGGCAATTTCTAAATCACCATTACCTGAAATTGGACTGGCAAAATAACTGTATCGTGAAACTTCAACTTTTGCTGTAACTCCATCTTTAATCTCAATTGGAACTTTAATACTTGGATAACTGCCTGAAGTAGTTGTTGCAAAATTGGCAATACCTCCTTCAAATACGATTTTTGATCCAAAGATATTTGCGGTGGTTTGTTTTTCCATCATCAACTTTCCATTTTTAATAATCGTACCTCCGGTTAATGTATTTTTTACATCCATAACCAATAATCCGGTACCATCTTTAATCAATGTTCCTGTACCCACAATACTATCGGTAGTAGTTGAAGTACTTCTGAGTACATAAGTTTTTGTTGCGTTTACATTAATGTTGTTTACTGTAATAACGCCATTAATTTTCAAAGTATCTGAACCTTCAACTGAGGTGTCATCAAATAATGCTGAAGAACCTTCAGAAAATGTTTTTGGAAGTGGAATTGGGAAAGCAGGATCTAACCAGTTGGCTGTTGCATAATCCCAGACTTGATCAGTTTGGTTGCCGTTCCATTTAAACGTGCTCTGCGAAAATAAAATTGTTGATGCGAATATCGCAACAATAAAAAGTGTAATTTTTTTCATATTATTATTTGTTGTTAATTATTTGAATTTACTAATTACAAATTAAGCGATTTTCAACACTAACAATCCTAATAAATTTGACTGTATCACTTGCTTTTTTGATATTTTTGGTACTGCGTTTTGTTTAAGGGTATCACTTTATCCGGAAATTAAGCTAATTGTATGGGCTAATTAATATCAGTAATACATAATATTTACTGATATGTTTTCAAATATCGCAGGATTGTTGATTTTAGTTAGGGACAAGCGACTTCCCTGATTTTTTTCATCAAACATAATCATTATTTATTCCTGATTACTTAATTCTACTTTGACAGATTAGATTTTTTAAATTAATCATTAGAGATGATAGTATTGTACATCCCCTTTAGGGGCTTGGGGCAGTTGAAAATAATTTATTTACCGCCCCTAAATCCCCTAAAGGGGACTTGAAGTTACCACCGATTTATATAATTTATTGTATCATTAATAATCTATCAAAGTAGAATTAAGTATGAATTTTTAAAAGTAAAAATCAATAGCCAAGTGTTAATTTGTTATTATCCCAATTGAAAATTGGCTGAGAGTAAAAAAGATTATTTCGAAAACATAATGATCGAAGACAGCCAATGAACTAAGCGTATGTTAGGCTTTAGTTGTTTGAGTTTTATTTTAAAACTTCAACCAGTTTTCTCACGATATTACTTCAGTTTTTTGTAGATTCTTGTCGACTGAAGTGGGTTTGAACTTTCAAGAGCTAAACCAATAGTGCTATCGTTAATAAATTGTACTTCAAATTTTTGTGAAGTTTTTTGTCCGTATGTAGAGAATAATGCTTTTCCAACTTTGTTTTCTGTCAGTTTAAATTTTTGGTTAGATGCTCTTTCAATTCCAGCTACAAAAACTTCATTACTGTCTACAAATAGTTTCACATATTTATTGTCATTAAGTTTATAAACTCGTCCGATTAGTACACCATTCTCTCTCTGAATTTTAATCTGAATTCCTTCCGTTACATCTGCACCTTTGATTTCCCAAAGTCCAATAAATTTGTTGTCAGAGATTTTATCGAATTTACCTTTACAACTCCAAGCCAGTAAAGTGATTAGTAATAAAATAGTCGTTTTTGTTTTCATTCTTGTCTTATTGGTATTTGTTTGTTTTCAAGTTGAGCTGTCTCGATAATTTATTCACTAAGTGAGATTTATTCTGTTTAAATTCATGTAATCTTTGTTTTTTACTCTTACCTAATAACAAGTAAATATGACAATTTTTCTGTAGGTTCGAATTAGATTATTTCAGTTGTTGAGCTGGTTTCCCGACCATAAGATCGATATTCCATAGGTGTGTAGCCGGTAATTTTTTTAAAAAGAGAAAAGAAGTGCTCGGTAGAATTATAATCGAGCATATATGCAATTTCTTTGACCGAATGTGAAGTCCCGACCAATAATTGTTTGGCTTTACGGAGTTTAAGTTCCTGAAAATATTTGGCCGGAGCGTAACCGGTGTAATCTTTGAAAACTTTACGAAACCAGGAATAGCTAAAATTGAGTTTTTGTGCCAAATCTTCAGGATCAATGTTTTTATAAACATTCTCATTCATAATTATTTTTGCCTGCTCAATTTTTTGCACAACATCTCCCACCTCGAAGATTCTGTTTTGCGAAACAGATAAAATTAATCCGATGATGTGTAATACAATTCCCGATAAATAAAGCTGTGAGCCTGCTTTATCAACCTCAGCCAATTCTAATGCTCTTGAAAATAAGTTTACAAGTTCTTCATTAAATCCAATATCCAATATCTGATTTTGAGACGAAACAAACGATTTTTCGACCAAACTGTCAATTATTGGTCCTTCGAAACCGATATAATATTCGTTCCAGCCCACATCTAACAATGGTCGGTACGTATGCCATTGATCCGGGAAAATCAAAAATGCCTGTCCTTTGGAGACCGTAACTTCATTATTAGAGTCAAACGAAATTAATCCTCTTCCTTTAGTGATATATACTATTTGATACTCTCTAAGTACTCTTCCTTTTTGTGCATTGAAAAAATAACCTGTAGGATGGTCGCTTAATGGATATGGAGTGTTCGGCTGAATTGATTGAAATCCAACCGTATTGACCGACAAACCAAATTTGCGGTCTTTTTCGTTTACTATCAGGTATTTGAATTCTACTCCTAAATCGTTGTAGTTCATTGCAGTGTTCTTTTCAAAATGTATTTGATACAAATCTAAGATTTTTTTTTTAATCACCTACATATTAGCGATAAAAAAAATCTAAAATTAAATGCAAAAACATTGAAAATACTGCAATAGAAAATTACAAACACAACATTGTTGTTTTTGCTAATAGAGAGAAAAGATATATTTA
>CAYNHC010000165.1:0-7900 GCA_964396705.1 uncultured Paludibacter sp. | reverse complement strand
GTATTCTTGTTTAGTGACTAAACGGGCATCCATTTCTTCCTGAATCATTTCAGTTACAGGTTTGGTAAATCCGTCAAGCGTTTTTAAGAATACATCGAACAAAAATTCGGTATCAGTAGGACCCGAAGCTGCTTCGGGGTGGAACTGAGCCGAAAACCATGGCATAGTTTTGTGGCGAATACCTTCGTTGGTTCCATCGTTCATATTTGCAAACAACGATTCCCAATCGGCACTCAATGTTGAATTGTCAACAGCAAAACCATGATTTTGAGAAGTAATAAAGGCACGTTGAGTTCCAACAAGCTGTACTGGCTGGTTATGACTGCGGTGACCGTATTTTAGTTTGTACGTTTTTGCACCTCCGGCAACCGAAAGTAGCTGATTACCCATACAAATACCGAAAATTGGTTTTCCGGTTTTCATGGTTTCCTGAATGTGTCGCACTGTGTCTTGTGCATATTCAGGGTCACCGGGTCCGTTCGAAATGAATAGTCCGTCGAATTCAATGTGGTTATAGTCGTAATCCCATGGCACGCGAATAACTGTTGTGTCGCGTTTAAGCAAGCAGCGAATAATGTTATGCTTCACACCGCAGTCAACCAAAAGAACGCGTTTTTTACCTGTTCCGTAAGTAATTACTTCTTTGCAGCTTACTTTTGCCACCTGATTTTCATCATCAGGGTTGATAAATTCGATATCGTCTCCATCAGGAAAAATAAGTTTTCCTTTCATGGTTCCTTTTTCGCGCACTAATTTTGTGAGTTCACGCGTGTCGATACCAAAAATTCCAGGAACTTCATTTTCTTTCAACCAATCACTGAGGCTTTTTCCAGCATTCCAGTGGCTGTATTCAAAAGAAAAATCGGAAATAATCAATGCTGATGCCTGAATTTTTTCCGATTCGTAAAAAGTAGAAAGTCCGTTTTGAATGATGTCGTTCGGAACACCGTAATTACCAACTAAAGGAAAAGTAACGGCTAATAACTGCCCGGCGTAAGATGGGTCAGTGAGACTTTCGGGATACCCGACCATGGCCGTATTAAAAACTACTTCTCCGGCCACCGCTTTTTCATAACCAAAGGATTTCCCTTCGAAAACGGTACCATCCTCCAAAACTAAATGAAAGGGCTTGTACTTTTGCATAAATATTTATTGTCCAAATTTGTGCAAAAGTACTGCTTTTTTAGGTTTTATACAAGTTCAAAAATATTAATTTATTCCACTATTGAATGTTTTTTTAAGTTAGTTTTAAAACGGAATTAAAATGGAATATTAATACAATTAAAAACCGACTGAATTTAATTTAAAATCAGTCGGTTATTTGAAAAATGGAAGATAAGATTCAATAGAGATAATCCTATATTATTTTTTAGATTTACGTTCAAGTGGTAAAATTCCCCCGGCCATTTCACCAATGATATTAACCAGTTCAGTTCCGGTAGGTATCACAATTTTAGCATTTGATGAAAGTGATGCTTCAACAGCTTCTAATTTTCGCAACATTTGTGCATTACCAACAAAGTATTTATCAGCCGCTTCATTCACTAATTTTATCGCTTCAGCCTCACCTTCGGCGTGCAGAATTTTCGATTGTTTAAAACCTTCAGCTTCTTTGATTTTTGCGCGTTTCACACCATCGGCTACCGTTTCGGCAGCAGTTGCAGAGTCGATAGCTGCAATTTTTTCGTTTTCAGCTTTTACCACTTTATTCATGGTTTCCTGAACATCTCTTGGCGGATCAATTTGCTTTAGCTCGGTTCGAACAATTTCAATTCCCCAGTTTTTAGTTTCGTTATGCAATGTATCATATAATTCTGCATTGATTTTTCCGCGTTCACTATTGGCCGATTTCAGTGTTAATGTACCAATTATGTTACGAAGCGTTGTGCGGGCCAGATTCACAATTTGCCATTTGTAATTGTTTACATTATAAATAGCGCCTTTTACACTTTCTTCGTCCGATTTTACCCGGAAATAAACCTGAGCATCTACACTGGCATTCAAATTATCGTTGGTGATAATTTCCTGAGGTTCAGCATCTACCATTTGCTCAGTTACATTTACAATAAAAATACGGTCGATAATTGGAATCACCCAGTGAAATCCGGGATTGGCGTAAGCATGATATTTTCCAAGTCTTTCAATCAAACCACGTTCGGTGGGACGCACAATTTTAATACCTATTAAAAACAAAAAAACGACAGCAATACCTACAATTAAATAGATCATTTTAATTTTCCTTTCTTAGTTAAATGAATAATATTAAATAAATTTTACGTAAAAATACAGTAAAATAGGTAAGATTGTTCAAAAAAGACATTAATATTTACGAGAAAAAATTACTTCATTGCTCTGAATGTGAAAGAGCTGTGAAGTAACTATGATTTAATATTTTAATTCACATTAAATATCAACCCCTTAATTACATATTTTTTTAAAATATCATTAGCAGAAGTTTGCTGTTTTTGTTTTAATGCTTCGTAATAGGGTAGGGTAAGGTTGGTCGTTTCGGAATCGGGATATTTTTTAAGTAAATATTCAAAAGCAGTTTTGAAGTATTTGGATAGCTCTTTTGATTCGGAATCGGTATAAATAGTTGTTTTACTGTAGCCATTTAAAAGATATGAGAAATAAGCTTTACGGTAGTTCTTGCAATTATTTATTAGTACAAATTTCGGATTTTGATTGATGAAATTCTCGTACCATATAATTCTGTCGATAAGTTTTTCGGGAGAAATAATAATTGCTCCATCCCGTGCAAAACCCTCTTTATTTTCCTGACTAATTTCCGAAAGATATGCTTTCATCGGATCGGAAACAAATGCCGAAAAATTCTGAATTAAGAAATTATAATTCAAATCAATATAAACAACGCCTTCCGAAGAAGTCAGATTAAATCCATTTTCCAATAATGAGTTTTTATAATCGGCAATTTTACCTTCAATTTTCTCACCGTTTATAAATGCTTCAAAATCTGTTGTATCATTATCCAATATTTCATTTAGCCTGAGTTGTAGTGTGTCAGTTAAATTCATATAAATTAAAAATGCAGAGTCGCAAATTCCCTGACTTTGACCTGCAAAAACAGATTTATATTTTTCGGTAGCAATTAAAGCCGATGATGCATCAGTACTGTCGAGTGTGTCAACAAAATTCTGAAACTCCAGAAGTAAAGGATTTTCCTGATTTGAATGTATTGTATCGGTTGAATTGTAGTTGTTCTTCTTTTGATCTTTGTCGGTTTTTGAATCGCGGTTGCATGATATAATAAATAATCCGGTTAAGATTATCATTGTTGGAAAGATCAATTTTTGAAAAGTTTTCATTGATATTTTAGTTACAAGTTACAAAAAATAAATTATTCAATTCAAGGTGCAAATATATCATTTGTATAAATAAAAAAGACCCTCGCAAGAGGGTCTTTAATGAAATTTAATTATTCACCGGAGTCATTTTAAAACTGAATTCATACGATTTATAAGGAATTCTATATTGCGGAAGTGGAAGCGCTCCCCAACTTGTTACGCAACCAAGACCCATTTGTGCTTTGTCTATACAAACATTTGTATAATTAGCCTGCGGTATTTCAGGTGAATGACGTTGATCTTTATCGTGTCCATCATCGAGCGATTCGAGACTATAATTCAATGCAGAGGCTGAAAATTCATTTTCGGCAGTGAATTTTAATCCTTTACCGGTTTTGTTCAACATTTTCCAGTAACGAATTCCTGTCTTTGTGCCGTTTTCCTGTGGACGAATATAAGGATGAAACTGTTCTGCAACCGATTGACTGTATAGTCCGATATTTGCTGAATTATTGCGGTCGGAATAGTTTTCGTAAGGTCCACGGCCGTAATATTCAACTTTTTCGAACGTACGAGGCATTTGCATTTGTATTCCGAAACGGAACATTTCAGATACTTTAGCTGTATCAGATGCTTGTAATTTTTCAGTTACGAGTATGCTTCCGGTGTAATCAATCTTATAAGTCATAAATAATTTTGCCGAAACCGACTTCAAATCATAAACAGCCGATACTACAACCAGATCATTGTTAATCTCATGTTTCAGACTTTCGAGTCGCATACGTGGGTTTTTCCATACACCATATCTGTTTTGCAATTGTGCACCAAAATCGTTATCGGTAGGAGCACGCCAGAAATTAGCACTCAATTTTCCTTCATTATCAATTAATTTAAGACCATTAACACAATATGCCGATAACCATCCTTCGTGTTTATTAAACTCGATTTTGAAGTTTTTACCGTTAATTTGTAAATAGTTATAGTCGTTTTCTTTTACTTCAGGTGCATTCACAATTTCGTTAACGCCTGCTTTTTTAATATTATTAATCGTTTCGAAATTATATTTGTTAATAGTCATTTGGCGATAAGCAACTTCACGACCTGCCTGTAACAATTGTTCGGCATTTTTAAGTTTAAAGCTAATGTTTAACAATAATTCCTTGCTATTATCCAGTTTCTTTAAATCATAATTCAGGACAATTTCTTTAGTTTCCTGTGGAGCAATATTCAAATCCCATATCGAACCACTTTGTTGAGCTACTCCGTTTGACAAAATTTGCCATTCGGCGTAATATCCTGATAAGTCGCGGAAGAAATTTTCGTTATACACCAAAATTTTGCCTGAAGTTAAATCCACAGGTTCAGCCCAGATGGATTGATAATAATATTTCACTTCATAAGCATGTGGATTCGGTTTGCGATCGGGACTTATCAGACCATTGTCAAGAAAATTATTATCCGAGCCATCATATTTATTGTAATCGCCACCATAGGCGTAAATCTGAATTCCATTTTCATTGGTTTTGTGTAAAGACTGATCTACAAAATCCCAAATAAAACCGCCCTGATATTTAGGATATTTGCGTGTCAAATCCCAGTATTCTTTGAAACCACCCTGTGAATTTCCCATGGCATGAGCATATTCACACTGAATTAATGGTTTTGTTTTCGAATCATCTTTACAATATTTTTCGCAACCATCATAACCCAAATACATGGGGCAATAAATATCGGTAAATTCATTGGTTCGTGCTTGTTCGTACTGTACGGGACGGCTTTTGTCTTCGGCTTTTATCCATTTATAACAGGCTTCGAAGTTTGGTCCGAATCCGGCTTCGTTACCCAACGACCAAAAAATGATGGAAGGATGATTGAATCCGCGTTGTACATTACGCTGATTACGTTGTAGATGAGCCAAATCATATTGTGGGTCTTTGGCCAGTGTTTTATCGCCATATCCCATACCATGACTTTCAACGTTTGCTTCGGCCACAACATAAATTCCATATTGGTCGCACAACTCGTACCAGAAATTATCATCGGGGTAATGACAGGTACGAACGGCATTAATATTCAACTCTTTCATTGTTTTAATATCCTGAATCATACGTTGACGAGTGACATAATAACCACCATCAGGATCCATTTCATGTCGGTTGGCTCCTTTAAAAAGCACCGGTTGACCGTTCACTAATAACTGAGCATTTTTAATTTCAATTTTGCGGAATCCCACTTGTTGTGATATTACTTCCAATACTTTATTTCCCTCTTTAACGGTAGCAACCAAAGTATAAAGGTTTGGAGTTTCTGCTGTCCATTTAGCTGGTTTCTCAACTGAAATTTCGGTGTTTACTTTACCCGAACCCGAAATTGATTTAGTTGCTATTATCTTATTATTCAAATCTTTCAATTCTAACAGAACTGATACATTTCCTTTGAGATTCAAATTAATATTAAGTTTTCCGTTTACATATTTTTCATCCAAATCTGGAGTTATACGTATGTCTTCAATTCTTTTTGAATTACGTGTGTATAAATAACAATCGCGCGATACTCCCGATAAACGCCAAAAATCCTGATCTTCGAGATAGGTTCCATCGCACCAGCGAAATGATTGAAATGCAATCAGATTTTTTCCGGGTTTAAGGTAAGACGTAAGGTTGAATTCAGCTTCGAGCTTACTATCTTCGCTATAACCTACAAATTTACCATTTACCCATAAATAAATATTCGAAGTTACAGAACCGAAGTGTGCAATAATTTCTTTGCCTTTCCAGTTCGCAGGGATGTTAATCTCGCGACGGTATGTGCCAACATGATTGTTCGTTTCAGGTACAACCGGAGGTTTAGAGGTGTATTGATTACGCCATGCATAACCGGTGTTAACATAAAGCGGGTCACCATAACCATTCATTTCCCATATTCCGGGAACAGGCATTGCTGACCAACCTTTATCGTTAAAATCGGTTTTGTAAAAGTCAGTAGGACGCAGGTTTGCATCTTTTACCCAGTTAAATTTCCAGAGTCCATTTAATGTAAGGAAATTGGCTGAACTTTCTTTACATCCTTTCAACGCTAGCTCTTCCGATTCGTAAGAAAAATAATTGGAATGCATCGGTAGCCGGTTCAGTTCATTGATTTTTGGATTTTGCCATTCGTTGTTCTGAGCAAAACCACTGAGTTGAGCCGACAACAGTAATAAAATAAATAGTTGCTTCATGTTTTATTTTTAAAAATTGGTTTTAAATGTTAGAGATAAAGATTCATGCAAATTTAAATAAAAATGCGTATTAGATTTATATAAAAACTATTTTGCATTTTAAAAAAGACAAAATTGAATGAATTTTATACTTTTAATTTTTCATATCTTTGTAAAATTGTGCCCAGAAAGAAATATGTTGTCTTAATTTTCATTTTACATGCATTTCTTAAACGATATTTTTATTGTCAATTAAAACAAGTATGAAAAAAATTGAACTGTTTGTTTTACTGATTTTACTGTTGGGAATTCCTTTTACAGGTATTTTATCCGAAAATATTATCAATGGTGTTGTTATTGATAAAAAAACAAATAAACCTTTGCAATACGTAAACATATATATTGATGGTTCAGCCAATGGAACAACATCGGGTGTTGATGGTAAATTTACACTTAAAAATGTTTCGTTTCCTTCGCAATTGATATTTAGCATTATAAGTCATGATTTAACTTCAAAATACCTGGAAAAAGCAGATTCAAATTTGATTGTTGTAAAAATGAGTGAAAAATCATATAAATTGTCTGAGTTGAAAGTTTCAGGGCAAAATGAAAGAAAAAGTAACCTTGCTTTGTTTAAAAGTAGTTTTCTGGGAACTGATAAATGGGGTGCAAATGCTGTTTTGCTGAATGACTCGGTACTTATTTTTGAGAAATACAATGATACCTTACGTATAGATTCTTCCAAAGTGAAAGTATTAAATGTAATGTCTGCAAAATCCAGATCGCCTCTAATGGTGGATTTGCCACTGTTGGGTTACACTATTTCAGTTGATTTGGTTAATTTTTCTGTAGCTAAATACGGATACAGTTCGATGAGTAAATTTCTTGGTTACTATTTCTTTAAACCTTATGATTTTAAAAACGAAAAACAAAATATCCGTTTCAAGAAAAACAGAATGGATGCCTATTACAGCTCATCCCAGCATTTTTGTAAAGCGTATTTTAACAACCAATTGGAACAAAATGGTTATATCATAGCCGAAAAGGTTTATGACGATTCATTGAAAAAATACATTGTAAAAGCTCCTGATTATTACGATTATGTGACCTTCAGAGATGATAAAATCCTGAAAATAACCGGGAACAAAAACAAAATATTGTATATATATGATTATTTCAATTATAACAATAAACCTATAGATTTGACTAAACTAAAAAGTTACAAAAGCCAAACCAAAGCTGAGTTTTTTGAATCGCACTGGCATGGAGCAGATAATTATTCGTCGGTAAAACTCATGGCCGATACCTGTATTATAAGGCATGATGGAAATATACCTAATACCAACATTCTGTTTGGCGGTAAACTTTCCAATAAAAAAGTAGGTGCAATGCTTCC
>CAYNHC010000164.1:5283-7916 GCA_964396705.1 uncultured Paludibacter sp. | reverse complement strand
ATAACCAAATTGAGAGACAACAATAGAATTTTCTCGAATCATTGATCAAATTATACGAGGTTTTAATTTATTTGTTTATCGCAAAGCAGATAAAAAAAGTGGATAAATTTCCGAAGAAAAATATCCACTTTTTAAATTAATTGTAAAAAATAATTAATGGTGAGCAATCGGGTCAGGGTTGCCATCAGGATCGTTTTTCACTGTGCCACTTGTTTGTATTGCACCGATTAAGAGCAGACCTGCTACGTGAGGTGCAGCCATCGAAGTTCCTGATAATGTGGCATAACCACCACTTTTGTAAGTTGAATAAATACTAACTCCGGGAGCACAAAAGTCAACCGGTGGATTTCCGTAATTAGAGAAAGAAGCCCAAAGATCACCAGTACTCATTGCCGAAATTGTATAGATGTTCGGACCGTTAACTCTTGCAGGAGAATGATTGTTAGCATTATCGGTTTCGTTTCCGGCTGCTAAAGCAAATTTTACAACAGATGAAGCATTTAATACCGCCAAATCGAGCGCATCAGATACTCCACCTCCTAAACTCATATTGGCAACATCGCCGGCAACTCCATTTGCTTTTACATAATCAACACCGGCAATTACGCCTGATGTGGATCCGCTACCACTGCGGTCAAGTACTCTGACTGCTACTAATTTAACCCCGGGAGCAACACCAATTACTCCTATTGTATTATTCTTTGCGCCAATAGTACCTGCAACGTGTGATCCATGTCCATTTTGGTCATCAGGTGTAGTTTTAGCTCCGAGAAATGATTTTGATCTTGTCAAATCAACATTCAAATCTGGATGATCGAGATCAATTCCACTGTCAATAATCCACGCAGTAGCGGCAGGAGTAGCTGTTACGCCACCAACACGTGTAATTCCCCATGGAATAGATTGTGTTGGAGTTGGAGTTGGTGGAGCAGGTTTCCCTGTTGCATTAATGGGTGATAATGAAATTACAGCATCAGGTTCGATGATTTTTACTGCATTATCGCTGCCAAGTAAACGCGCCTGACCCGGAGTGAGTTTTACTGTGAATCCTTTAAGAGCTGATTGATAAGTTTCTTCTGGACTTCCATCGATTTCGTATTTTTTCAAAAGTCCAAGCGCTTTCGCATTCACTTTTTCTTTACGTACCTGAATATCAATAGATGCTGGATCTATTTCTTCATTAAGTACTACAATATATTTATTACTGCTTTCGGCTGATTTAACCAGCGAGGGACTTCCCTGTTCGTTTTCAACTGCCGATTCCACGTCAGGAGTTGTACAACCGTAAAATACTAAACCGGAAATACAAATAGATAAAAGTAATTTGATTTTTGTCATAAGATGAATATTTAAATTTAGTAATCAGTTTGCAAATATATTGTATAAAAATATAAATTGTACTTTTGAATTGAAAATAATTACAATTTCGTACAAAAAACAGTATAAAAAGAGAAAACTTAATAGGAGATTAACATTTTTGTGTTACTTCAGCGAATTCCATCCCTGAGCTTTCATCTCAATTTCTTCACCTTCGCGACCTACTAAGTGTAATCCAAGTTCAGGTTTTGTAATATGTCCAACAATACCCACACCTTCCATGGTGAGAATTTTATCGTAATCTTCAATCGAAGCAGTGAAAAGCAACTCGTAGTCTTCACCTCCATTTAATGCAGCAGTTACAATACTCATATTCAGCTCTTCAGCCATTACAACTGCCTGATAATTGATAGGAATTTTATCTTCATAAACCCTGCAACCTACATTACTTTGTGTGCAGATGTGTATTAATTCAGACGAAAGTCCATCCGAAATATCCATCATTGCAGTTGGAACAATTCCTTTTTTGGCAAGCGCCTGAACGATATCTTTTCTGGCTTCCGGCTTTAACTGGCGTTGCAAAATATAATCTTTACCTTCGAAATCGGGTTGGGCTTCGTTGTTGGCTGCAAATACAATTTTCTCACGTTCAAGCAATTGCAATCCCATATAAGCTGAACCTAAATTGCCACTCACACAAATCAGATCGTTAGGTTTTGCACCGTTGCGGTAAGTTATTTTATTTTCATCTGCTTCGCCAATACAGGTTATGCTAATGGTCAGACCGGTTAAGGAAGCAGAAGTATCACCACCCACCAAATCAACTCCATAAACACTACAAGCCAACTGAATACCGGCATATAATTCTTCGAGGTCTTCCACCGAAAAGCGCTTCGAAACACCGAGTGAAACGGTAATCTGTTTCGGCTGTCCGTTCATGGCGTAAATATCGGAGAAATTAACAATGGCAGCTTTGTAGCCGAGATGCCTCAAAGGCACATACACCAAATCGAAATGTACTCCTTCGAGAAGTAAATCGGTGGTAACAAGTACTTTTTTATCTTTGTAATCAAGTACTGCCGCATCATCGCCCACACCCTTAAGTGTTGACGTATTTTCATTTTTAAATTTCTCGGTTAAGTGCTTAATTAATCCGAATTCGCCGTATTTTGAGATTTCTGTTCGTTGCATTTGAATTATTTGTTTCGGGTTTTGTGTTTCCTTGTTTCAGGTTTCTTGTTCCTTGTTTCAGGTTCTATAAAATATATCAGGGTTGTTTTCTTGTTCCCCTTCAGGGGTTAGGGGTTAATTCTATT
>CAYNHC010000164.1:0-5183 GCA_964396705.1 uncultured Paludibacter sp. | reverse complement strand
ACGGCCGAAGCCATTGGATGAGCAAAATCAGCATAATCACAACTCGCAGCCGAATAAGTTCCAAAGTCTTTTATTGCAATGACATCTTTTGATTTCAGGTAATCAATAATTATTTGTTTAAGTTCAAACCCAGCATGGTCGCTGCAAATGGCGATACTTTGTTCGTTAATAGGTTTCATATAAATAATGTTTGTTATTTTACTTTACTAATCTTCATCTTACTCCCCTTTAGGGGTTGGGGGTCACGCAAACATTTCAACGTCTTCTTTGCTAATAGTTTGTCCGCCAAGAATTATCAAACGTTCAACAACATTTCTTAGTTCACGTATATTTCCTGTCCAGCTGCGGGTTTGAAGTATTTCTACTGCATTTTCTTCAAAACGCTTGGTTTGTGTACCTTGTTCACTACAAATAAGTTCGCAGAAATGATTCACTAATAAAGGAATATCTTCTTTGCGTTCGTCTAATGCCGGTACATGAATAGGAATAACATTCAATCGGTGAAATAAATCTTCGCGAAAATTACCCAATTCAATTTCCTTTTTCAAATCTTTATTGGTCGCAGCAATTACCCTTACATTAACTTTCACACTTTTGTCGCTACCTACACGAGTCAATTCACTTTCCTGTAAAACACGTAGCACTTTTGTCTGTGCCGAAAGACTCATATCACCAATTTCGTCGAGAAAAATGGTGCCTGTGTCAGCCTGTTCAAATTTACCAATGCGTTGTTTAATAGCTGATGTAAATGAGCCTTTTTCGTGTCCGAAAAGTTCACTTTCAATCAATTCAGACGGAATGGCTGCACAGTTAACCTCTACAAACGGAGCTAAGGATCTTGGACTGTTCTCGAACAATAATCTGGCTACCACCTCTTTACCTGTTCCGTTTGCTCCGGTTATCAGTACGCGGGCATCGGTTGGTGCTACACGATCAATCATCATTCGCACTTTTTGGATGGCCGGTGACTCACCCACCATTTGATGCCGTTTGGCGATTTTCTTTTTCAGGGTTTTTGTTTCGGCCACCAGCGTGCTTTTATCGAGTGCATTTCGCACGGTTATCAACAATCGGTTCAGGTCAATCGGTTTCTCTATAAAGTCGAATGCTCCTTTTTTAATACATTCCACAGCAGTTTCGATATTTCCATGTCCCGAAATCATGATTACAGGTGTTTCAACCTCCTGTTCTTTAAGTGCAGAAAGAAATTCAATACCATCCATTTCAGGCATTTTAATATCCGAAAAAATAACATCAAACACTGCATTTTGAGCAGTTTCAAGCCCAATCTTTCCATTTTCGGCAAGCGATACCTGATGTTTCTCAAACTCAAGTATGTCTTTCAGCGTATTACGTATGCTGCGCTCATCATCAATAACTAAAATTTTTGCCATAGAAGTAATGTTAATCAACTTTTTGCAAAAATAGTTGATTAAAAGTCAAACTGCAAATAATTTATGCCAACAATAAAACTTCTTCATTAAAGTGCTATTTCTTATACAAGAAATATATTTCAGTAAACTTTAAAAGTTGTATTGTAAATGTATCTGTTTATCAAACATTAATTTTTTGATTTTGTTAATCATTTAGCCATGTTAAATTACAAAATAATGTTTTTAAATATATTATTGATACATTCTGTTTGAAATAGTTTGCTTACTTTTGCACTCAGAAATAGCTGTTGTTTTTAAAACAACAGTTTAAATATTTTTACAAATAAAACTCACTCATAATGAAAGTATTAGAAAAGCAAGTTGCACAAAAATTACTAAAGATTAAAGCTGTAAAATTACAACCTAATAATCCGTTTACATGGGCGTCAGGTTGGAAATCTCCTATATATTGCGATAACCGTAAAACCCTTTCGTACGCTAACATTCGCACATTTATCAAAATAGAAATATCACGTTTGATACTTGAGCAATATCCTGATGTTCAGGTTATAGCCGGAGTTGCAACCGGAGCTATCGCTCAGGGCGCTTTAGTTGCCGATGCGCTTGGATTACCATTTATTTATATTCGTCCCACTCCAAAAGATCACGGATTAGAAAACCTGATTGAAGGTGATTTGAAACCTGGACAAAAAGTAGTGGTGATAGAAGATCTCATTTCAACAGGAGGTAGTAGTCTGAAAGCAGTAGAAGCAATAAGAAACGATGGTTCCGAAGTACTGGGAATGATTGCAATTTTTACTTACAGCTTTCCGGTGGCAGAAAAAAAATTCCGCAATGCAAAAGTGAAATTGACTACACTTTGTGATTATGATGCTGTTCTAGCTGAAGCATTAGCCACAAAATATATTAGCGAAGACGATATTGCTACACTGCAAGAGTGGCGTAAGGATCCATCCGAATGGAGAAAAGACCTCAAATAAATTTACCATATTTCTATTTGTCATATAAAAAAATGGTAAATAGTAAATAGCAAAATAGTAAATATGACAACATATACAAGCGATTTAAAAACCATTTCTTCGTCCGAAGAGGTGGTTTTTAATATACTAAGCGACCTCAATAATTTGCAGAAAGTAACTGCAAATCCTTCAGTAAATGAGAAAGTAAAAGATTTAGAATTCGATACCGATTCATGTAGTTTCAGTGTTGATGGAGTAGGCAAAATCGGATTCCGGGTTGTAGAACGTATCCCATTTAAAAACATAAAGTTCGAGGCTGAACATTCACCTGTTGAGGTAAATGTTTTGATTGATTTAGACCCGATTGATGAAAAAAATACTCAATTGAAGTTGACACTCAATGCTCAAATACCAACAATGATAAAAATGATGATTGATAATAAACTGAAAGATGGCATCAATGCATTTGCAGAAATACTTGCGAAAGCATTGAATACAGCTCAGTAATTTCAAATCAGAAATAGTAAATTTCAATTATGGCAAAACTCTGGGAAAAAAGCACACAGGTTGATGCAAAAATCGAGGCATTTACCGTAGGTCGTGACCGCGAAATGGATGTGTATTTGGCGAAATATGATGTTCTCGGCTCAATGGCGCATATCACTATGCTTGAATCAGTTGGGTTGTTGAAACGGGATGAACTGGATCAGTTGCTAAATGAACTTAAAGCCATTTATATTCAGGCAGAAGGAGACAAATTTGTTATTGAAGATGGTGTTGAAGACGTACATTCGCAGGTTGAACTTTTGCTTACCCGAAAATTAGGAGATATAGGTAAAAAAATTCATAGCGGTCGGTCGCGTAACGATCAGGTACTTGTTGATTTAAAACTTTTTGCACGAGCCGAAATTGAGAAAACAGTAGTGGCCATAGGCGATTTATTCGAAGTGCTCATTTCGCAAAGTAATCGTTATAAAGATATTTTACTTCCGGGATATACTCATTTGCAAATTGCCATGCCTTCATCGTTTGGCTTGTGGTTTGGCGCTTATGCCGAAAGCCTTGCCGACGATTTACAACTTCTTTTATCAGCATGGAAAATAACCAATCGAAATCCATTGGGATCCGCTGCCGGATATGGTTCTTCGTTTCCCCTAAACCGCCAAATGACAACCGATTTACTGGGTTTCGACACCATGAACTATAATGTGGTGTATGCTCAAATGGGACGCGGAAAAATGGAACGAACAGTTGCCAATGCTTTAGCTTCGGTAGCTGCAACTGTTGCTAAACTTGCTTTTGATGCCTGCATGTTTACATCTCAGAACTTTGGGTTCATAAAACTACCAGATGAATTTACAACCGGGTCAAGCATAATGCCGCACAAAAAAAATCCCGATGTATTTGAACTTACGCGTGCCAAATGCAATAAAATTCAGTCGCTACCACAGCAAATAATGATGATTACTAACAACTTGCCTTCGGGGTATTTCCGCGATTTGCAAATTATTAAGGAAGTATTTGTGCCTGCATTTGCAGAGTTAACCGATTGCCTTGAAATGACCGCCTTAATGATGGCGCAGGTAAAAGTAAATACGCAAATATTGAATGATTCGTGTTACGACTATGTTTTCAGCGTAGAAGAGGTAAACCGGCTTACATTAAGTGGAGTGCCTTTCCGTGATGCATATAAAAAAGTGGGATTGGATATCGAAGCCGGTAATTTCACTCCTGATAAAAACGTTAACCACACACACGAAGGCAGCATCGGGAATTTATGTAATGACGCTATTGTTGAATATAAAAATGAAATTTGCTCTCAATTCACTTTCTCAAAAGTGCATAATGCAATCGGAAAACTTTTAGATAAATAAGATTTTTTTCAAATCTTTTCCACCGCTGGCATCGGTCGTAAACACAAAGACGGAGTTGAAACTTTGACTTCCTTAACACAATCAACAAACATGGCTGAGAAAAAACGATTAAATAAATTTATCAGTGAAAGCGGTTATTGTTCTCGTCGTGAGGCTGACAAATTCATCGAACAAGGTCATGTGTTTGTAAATGGCAAAAGGGCGAGTGTTGGCGATCAGGTTTCGGCACGCGACAAAGTCATGTTGAATGGACATCAGATTCAGGCTAAAGTTGGTGAAGATTTTGTTTTTCTGGCTTTCAATAAACCGGTTGGTATTATCAGTACCACCGAAATAGGAGTGAAGGATAGCATCATTGATTACATCGGCTATCACGAACGCATTTTTCCTATCGGAAGACTTGATAAAGACTCACAGGGTTTGATTTTCCTTACCAATAACGGCGATATTGTCAACAAAATACTTCGAGCAGGCAACAAGCACGAAAAAGAATATTTGGTCACTGTCAACAAACCCATTACTGATTTATTTATCGAAAAAATGGGTAACGGCGTACCGATGTTGGGCGAAACAACCAAGAAATGTAAAGTTGTAAAGGAATCGATTTATACTTTCCGAATCGTGCTGGTGCAAGGATTGAATCGTCAAATTCGCCGCATGTGCGAGTATTTCGAATATGAAGTAACCAAGCTGGAACGTATTCGTATCATGAATATCGGCTTAAAAGGCATTCCACCCGGCGAATGGCGACAACTGGAGCAACATGAAATATCAGAAATCATGAATGCCATTGCCGATTCAACTTCAGAAGCACATCCACCAAAAGGAGATGCTAAAAGTGCAAAACCGGTTAAACCCACCAACCAAACCACCGACCGCAAAACTCCGGGTCAGGAACGTAGTAAGGCTGCCAAACAAATGGACAGAGCCTCCAATCCAAATCCAAAATCGAAGGA
>CAYNHC010000163.1:4490-7922 GCA_964396705.1 uncultured Paludibacter sp. | reverse complement strand
AATTTGATATAAATAAGTGATTGTAATTTAATAATATAATTCTTTTTTTTTAAAATTTTATAATAACAGTATCAATTTTGTAATCAAGGAATTAATAAAATTAAACTAATAAAAGCAAGATCAATTATGTACATCTCTGATTCTCTTTTAATTTAAATGAATCCTTTTTCTTTCTCTTATGGAGAAAGAAATAAATTTCCAATAGGGAATGTTTGATAGCGCTCTTCGTTTTCGAAGAAAATTTATGTTGTGGAAAACATAAAGTATTAAATGACAATTTATTTTTTTTAGTGTGATTTTTTAGCAAAAAATTTTGTCATTATTTTTTACAGTTTAGCATATCTATTAATGTTTACTATTTCAATTTTTTTGAAATTTTGATAGATTTTTTTGTAATTTTTCGCTTTTAAGCGATTTCATTTCTATTTGTTTTATGAAAAAGATTTTTCTTTTATTTTTTCTCTTTTTTACTGTATTTAGTTTACAAAGTTTAAGTGCCCAGTGTACAAGTTGTACATCAACGCTTAACAACTACACAAGCAGTTCTCCATATACTTTTACTGCTGGTGCATTAACTTGTTTTACCGGAACAAGTACGATTGCTAATGATATAACTTTTGGCAACAATGGCTCATTATGTGTTGGCCCAGGCGCTATTTTAAATTTGAATGCCAACAATTTTACGTTGGCTGCAGGAAGCAATTTTACAATAAATGTTTATGGAACTTTGAATTTCAGTACCAATCCGAATATTAATGGAAATTGGAACATAAACATTTACTCTGGTGGAACTTTCAACGCAGAATCAAAAAATTTTATCTTTAGTGGAAGTGCAATCAATATTGTGAATGCGGGTACATTTAAAATCGGGAAACTTGAAATGACCGGTAGTACTGCTTCCGGTACAATTACTAATACCGGGAGTATGACTATTACAGATGACTTCAACTTTGCTGGTTCAACTTTCAACCTTTTTAATAATTCAAGTACCACCTTTACTTTAAAAACTTTGGCAATTAGTAATTCGTCTGCCAAATTAACCATTGAAAATCAAACGGTTATGTCTGTAACCAGTACATTAAATTTAACGAATGGTACAGGTCAATTTAAAAATACGGGTACGCTGACTGTTGATCAGAATTATAACAGTTCTTCAACATCAACTTATGTCAATTGTGGAATATGGAACGGAAAATTTAATTTGAACAGTGGTGGGAAAGTTCTCAATACCGGAACATTTAACACTTCCCAAATTGATTTCGGAGGTCCAACTTCAAGAATTGAAAACTATGGATATTTTAATATTACAGGGAATGTAAATTTAGGCGGAATTGGTTCAGTTTTCTATAATGAAGGGATTGTGACACTTACATCGCCCGGAATTATTCAATCTGATGGTAATTTAGTTGGTCCATCGGGTTCAACCAAAAAGGGTTATTTTGTATGGTCAAATCAAGCAACCATAAATAGTGGGAGCATGGGACCAAATTTGAATTTTAGAAATCCTTCCGGTACAAGTTCAAAAGACGTAATGTTTGGAACAAATAAACCCAATGTTATCATTGACGGCACTGTTACCTGGGGACTTGCTAATCCAAGCAGTTTGCCTGCCGCAGCCTGTCCTAATGCAGATGGTACGCCCGCAACTCCAATACCAACATTAACCTCAGTTTGCTCAGGACAAAATTTAACTTTGTTGCAACCATCTGAGGGTGGTGTTACTTACGAGTGGTGGACAGGTTCAAGTACCAACAGAACAACACAAATAACAACATCCACTTCACCATCAGTTACTAACTATACGACAGCCGGAACAGTATATTTATGGGCGAAGAATGTTTCTATGCCCGTATATTCAAATGCCGGTTCAGCAGTAAGTGTTAATGCACTCCCATCAACTCCAACTGTAAGTAGCGCTAATGTGAGCAATATATGTCCTGCAAAAACTGTTAATCTGACTACTTTGGTAACCAGTACCACTCCGTCAGGAGGAAGTATTTATTATAAAACTTCAAATAATCCGCTTGGTGCAAATGTTCCGACACCTGCAGCAGTTGGAGCAGGAACCTATTATATTTTCTATTCAAATTCAACCGGATGTTTTAGTTCTGGAAGAATGGTAACTGTAGCAATTAATAATTGTCCGCCGGTAGCTGTTAACAATACTGCAACCACCACTGAAGATACATCGGTTTCATTCAATATTGTAAGTAATGATACAGATGTTGATGGAACGATTGATGTGGCAACCGTAGATTTAGATCCTTCAACTTCGGGAATCCAAACTACTTTCACGGTTTCCGGACAGGGAACATATATTGTAAATACATCAGGAGTGGTAACATTTACTCCGGTTGCCAACTATAATGGAACTGCAACTGCAATCAATTATACAGTAAAAGATAATAGTGGAGCAGTTTCTAATACAGCAACTATTACGGTAACTGTAACTGCAGTAAATGATGCGCCGGTAGCTGTTAACAATACCGCAACCACCGCTGAAGATACACCGGTTTCATTCAATATTGTAAGTAATGATACAGATGTTGATGGGACGATTGATGTGGCAACCGTAGATTTAGATCCTTCAACTTCGGGAATCCAAACTACTTTCACGGTTTCCGGACAGGGAACTTATAATGTAAACACATCAGGAGTGGTAACATTTACTCCGGTTGCTAACTATAATGGTACAGCAACTGCAATCAATTATACAGTAAAAGATAATAGTGGAGCAGTTTCAAATACAGCAACTATTACGGTAACTGTAACTGCTGTAAATGATGCGCCGGTAGCTGTTAACAATACAGCAACCACCACAGAAGATACACCGGTTTCATTCAATATTGTAAGTGATGATACAGATGTTGATGGGACGATTGATGTGGCAACCGTAGATTTAGATCCTGCCACTTTGGGAATCCAAACCACTTTCACGGTTTCCAGACAGGGAACATATACAGTGAACGCTTCGGGTGTAGTTACCTTTACTCCGGCAGCTAACTTCAATGGAATAGCTACTGCCATTAATTATACAGTAAACGACAATTCGGAAGCAACATCCAATATTGCAACCATCATTGTTACCGTTACAGAAGTAAATGATGCGCCAATTGCAATCAACGATGTAAATACCACATTTATCAACTCCGCCGTCAGTGGGAGAGTGATGACCAACGACTTAGATGCTGATGGAAATCCAATAACGGTAACCGCAGAAACAAAGGCAACTACAGGTGGGGGAAGTGTAACTATTTATGCAAATGGTGCTTATGCCTACACACCTGCAACCGGATTTACAAATGAAGATAGCTTTACCTATCAGGTTTGTGATAATCTTGGCACTTGTGATATTGCAACTGTTACCATTGAAGTTCTACCACTTCCAACCACTGGGAACGATGCACCTGTTGCAGTAAACGATGCTTATCA
>CAYNHC010000163.1:0-4390 GCA_964396705.1 uncultured Paludibacter sp. | reverse complement strand
AATTATACTATATCGGATGGCAATGGAAAAACAGATGATGCAACAGTTACTATTGATATTATTAACGGCAATTCAACCTATGCAGTTGACGATGTGTATTTTGGCTTTAAGAATAATGATATTACCGGAAATCTTTTAGCTAATGACTTTGACCCCGAAGGAGATGTACAAGAGGTTGTTACAGCCCCTGTTTCAAACCCCGAACATGGTACAGTAATATTGAATGAAGATGGCTCATTTACATACACTCCAAATGCTGGATATGTAGGCACAGATCGGTTTGTATATGAAATTTACGACACCGAAAATCCCCCTTCGAGAGACTCAGCTACAGTTTATTTCAACATCGCAAGCACATATATTACGCTCACGCTAAAAGCAATGTTGCAGGGTGCGATGGTTAATGTAAATAATACAAGTATTTACTCAGCTGATGGATTAATGCGTGATGATTTAAGAAAAAAAGGATTGATTTCTTTAACTTCACCTTATATTGGACTTACAAATTCAATAACTGATTCGACAAATGTTCTTGCCGATGAAGCTGAAAACTCAATAGTTGACTGGGTTTACATTGAAGTAAGAAATGCAAATTCTCCAGCTACGGTAATTACTTCTACTCCGGGTTTAATACAACGCGATGGAGATATCGTTAATATTGATGGCATATCGCCATTAATCGTTGGTGATTTGGATACGATTGCAAGTGGTACAGCATATATTACAGTAAGACATAGAAACCACTTGGGTGTTATGACCGGAGTACCGGTTGACATTACTCAATCAGTGGTATATGATTTCACAACAGACTCTTTATATAAACAAACCGGAATAAAAGAGAATCCATCATTTGTTTATAATGGAGTAAAAATGTTATGGGGAGGAGATGTCAATACATTAGGACAAATAAGATATATTGGAACAAATAATGGCGTACAGCCAATATACACTTCTGTATTAAATAATCCAAATAATATACTTAGAGGGAATTCATATCAAATAAATCTTTCATACAGTAATTCTGATTGCAATATGGATGGAAATATAAGATATACTTCAACAGGTAATGACGTTAACCTTATTTATACCAATATTCTGGTTAACTCAAGTGGGAACACGCTTAGAGGTACAGGTTATACAGCTTTTTATGATAATTTACCTTGATTTATTCAATAAATGCATTTCATATAATTGAATTAACATTATTACATCAAATAATATAACTAAATAAAATACATGTATAAAAGACTATTATTATTGCTATTTTGTTCGACTATTTTTACAATAGGAAACGCACAGACATTGTGGACAGGTAAATATAAGTTAGCATATCACTTAACAAATAAAAATATTTTTTATTTGCAAATTGTTCCTGATAACACAGGTAATGGAGATATTGCTGATGCTGTTGTATATATAAAACTCCCTGCTAACACTTCATACACTAAATTCGATCTTCGAGGAAATTGGACGGTTCAAAACCTAAGTACTGGTTTAAGTGGAGACACAGATTGTGGTATGGTAGTAGAATGTAAATTGAATGCTCAATATCCTGCGACAAATGCTCAAAACACAATATCATTTAATATTGGAACTGCATACAATTTTATTAGATTTGAATTAACATCAAGTTCTTGTGGCCCTGATGCTACTTACAGATTGTACGAGGATTGGAATAGCACTTCTACTACTGATCCATGTACAAATTGGTTAGGAAGATATTTAGCAAATGGTTTAACCGTAGAAACAGATTCACATGCATATACAGGTAATTTGACTAATTATTCCAATCCTTTAACATGTGCGAATTCTGCTTGTGCATGGAAGACAATTAGGGCTGGAGACTGGTCAGAAATTGGATATTATGAAAGCATATGGAATGAAGATTTACAAGATTACGATCAAGTATGGCATTCTGGTACTATTTGGGAATATTATGATTGCACTTTACAATCATGGATAGCTTCACCTGTTCCTCCAAATAATGATGAAGACATTTATATTTATCACAATGTTGATATCCCCTTTGGTACAACCATAAATACAGGAAGCATCATAAACATTGAATCAACCGGTAAATTAGATGTGTGTGGAACATTAGATGTAAGCAACCAGATCGTGTTTAAGTTAGACGCCTCCGGAAATGCGGGAGAATTGAACAATTGTGGTTGTACAAGCGGTGGTTCAGTTGTAATGGGCAGTGAAGCAAGAAGAATAGTTCGTCGTCCTGCAGGTTCTGCTTGGTCATTTATAAGTTTCCCATTCGATGTGTATGAAGACAATATATTTGAAGCAGAAACAACCACGCCAGTTATATGGGGCGATTTGAGTTCGGCAACTGCCCAATTGTTTGCTGTAGAGTATGATGGACAAAAACAAGCTACAGATAATGTAAATGGCGTCACCCCGGCTACTTCAAATTTTGTAAATGTTGACGATGTTATTGGTGCAGACAGAGTGCTTTTAGCAAACAAAGGTTATCTTGTAACCAATGACAAGAAGCGCTTACTTGACATTGATTTCACTTCTGTGTCTGGAACTCAGTTTAATTTCTGTGATCCAGTAACTACGGATTTGACTTTATATACTGCTACTGTAGGTGAAGAAACGTCTGATGTTTGCAGCGAAGGATGGAATTTTGTTGGATTACCATATACATCTTCTTACGATCTGAACGATGCAATTACGACTTCTGGAAGTCAATTCCAAATTTATCAATCGGGACAATATGTGAATTCGTTGTTGAATCCTACTAACATTCTATATCCTTTCTCCGCTTTTTTTGTTCAGGTTCATGTTGATCCTGCATCAATTGAGTATGCAATTTTAGGCCAGCAAAATATTAAAGGAGTGCAGAGAGCGTTAACTTATGATAATGTATTATTGGAATTTTCGAACGGAATTAATACTGATAGAACAAGTATTCGCCTAAAAGAAGATGCTTTTGCCGGTTTAGATTATAAGGAAGATGGCGCAAAAATGATGAGTGGTAACGCTGCCTTCCCACAGATTTACACTGAAATACCAGAAGCTTGTCCAAAAATAGCAGTGAATACACTGCCTGCCGATACACAAAGGGTTGACCTGAAAGTAAGAACAGGAACTGTAGGAACCTATACAATTAAACTAACTGATGCCGCAAAAGCACCGGGTCTTAAAAAAATTGTATTGGTAGATGCATTTACGGGTATTAGAACCGATCTTTTACAGACCGAAAGTTATACTTACGAGAATACAGAAACAGGAACTTCTGACCGATTCTATATATTGTTCTCAAACGATGGAACAACGGGTATTAATATTGGCAATAATGATGGAATATCAATAATTACCAAAGGTAAGAATTTGAATTTCTCAGGATTGAAAGGTGTAGCGCATGTAAATATGTATGATGTGGTGGGTAAGTTGATTTATCAGTATTCGGATATTGCAAACAACCAGTCGTTCGATGTGGACATACCGGGTGTTTATATGGTTGACATTAGTACTGAGACTCAAAAAGCAAGAATTAAAGTTTTGATAAACGATCGGGATTGAAAAAATGCATGATAAGCGATTTAATGTTCGCTTATCATGCTAAAAAATTCAATTCATGCAAATTTTAAAATTAATCAGTTTAAAAATTAAATCAGCTAAACCTGATAAAAATATCACATATTAAAATGGAAAAAGCAACTATCAAATCAAATTTATCAAAACGAATATATTCAGTTCCAACTGTAGAAATCATAAAATTAGACAATGAAATTTCATTATTATTGGTGTCATTGGAAACTCTGCCGGGTGGTCCCGGATGTGCTCCGGCAGATACACAGGAGAACTTAGATAATAATGCATTTTTGTAGGATTGAAACAGTCTATAGTTCTACACAAAATTGAGATTCTGAATCCTAATAAAATGCAATAGAAAAAACAATAAAGATTTTAAATCATCCTCTAAATACACTGAGAAACACAATAGAATTTTTCTAATAAAACATTTTATTAAGTTGGTGACTCAAGTTAATTAAAAAAACCCGATTGTAAAGTATCTTTACAATCGGGTTTTTCTCGTTTAGTTTGGTAACTGTGTGAGCGGCAAACGGGACTCGAACCCGCGACCCTCAGCTTGGGAAGCTAATGCTCTACCGACTGAGCTATTGCCGCAATAAATATCGGTATTGTGAAAAGGAATGCAAATGTAAAAGTAATTTTAAGAATATCCAAACCAATAACTAAAGAAAATATTACTTGTTATTAAACAAAATTGTAAAGTAGCACACAGAATAAACGGAGTGGACAGATAAACACAGTTTATTAATTAAATTTACTCATGCTTTGCTTAGTAACATGACAAAAAAAAATATAAAGGCTTGAAAAGCCTAATTTTCATAACCGTAGGTCAAAGACC
>CAYNHC010000162.1:4390-7942 GCA_964396705.1 uncultured Paludibacter sp. | reverse complement strand
CCGACCGAGACGGGGTGGATGTGGACACGCTTACGCCACTAACTTACGAAGCTAAAAGGTTCACGCTCAGGGTAGGATTACGGGCTAACAATGCCTATGATTTTTGGGGGAAATACGCTTTGTTTTTTGCACTTATATCGCAGCCCGGAAGTTTCGAACTATATATTGCCGATCTCGGCAGATCATTCACATTGCTATACGAGGGTGTGGCGAAATCCGAAAAACTTACACCTATTCATAGTGGCGGGGGAACAAATGCCGTTTGTGCCACCTTCGATTTAAAGCTACTTGAACCCCTTCAAGCCACTTTGCCAGGAACCGGCTCCGGGGCTGATTTATTGGTCATCAACAATGGTATTATCACCGTGGTGGACAATGCTTCAGACGCATTTATCATTTCCGACAACAAATTGTATTTAAATCTCGATTAATTCACCGTAAAGACGCAATGCTTTGCGTCTCTATCAATAATAAATAAAATTATGCCACAATTTAGAATATTAACTTCAAATGACCTGAAACAACAACTCGGAACATCCACCACCGAACCAATGAGTCAGGCAGCCGTTAAAGCAGCAATAGAAGCTATTCCCGCAGGCGAAAGCTCTATTCATCCGGTAATCGAAACCATAACACGCCCGGCACGATTGGATGTGAATTTTATCTTTGAAGGGAATTCCAGAACTTCTACATATCGCTTTCACCCCGAAGGAACCGTCGGATTCGAAAATCAATTTCCTGCATACCCGGAACAATTGATGGAACTCCCCAACTTTAAAAACCGTGGAAATTTTTATAACGTGGCAGTTTGGGGAACTACCAATTCAACAGTATTTGGACGCTACAACACCAACATCAAACCTCATCGCCCGGCAGCTAATGGTGGCGAAGCAGGTATAACGCAAGCCTATATATTTATCATGACCGGCATTCTTGACGTTGTACCATCACCATCAAACGTAGATGCTCAGATTGCAGCCTATAAAGCTTATTGCGACACAGCCAAAGCCGACGGATTCAAAGTGGTAGTTCTCGGTGAGTTTTTCGGATATGCAACCTATACAGATGCAGGAGAACTGGCACGACTGAAATACAATAATGCCATGATGGATTATGCCCGCACCGGAGGAATATACATGTATATCGATGTCGATCATTTGATTGGAAGTAATATGACAAGTATATTTCGTGCAGATACATCGTTCCACCTCACGACTAATGGCAAAAAACTAATTGCAGACTATGTCAATTCACGTTTCAATCCAGGCGCCGAAAACAAATCTGATGCTTTTATTCCTTATATCACAATCCCAGATTTATTCGCGAAAGTGGATAAGGTGGCAGGTAAAGGGCTATCGACAAATGACTACACTGCTACAGATAAGGCTCAGGTAAATTTAATACCTAACAAGTTAGATAAAGTACCAGCTTTAAATTCTACATATGGTGGAGGTTATGTTGCAGCTGTTTCCGTAGAAGATGCAGAGGTAGTTGTTTTGCTTACACAAGAAACATCAATCAACGATTGTATGTCAGAATTTTGGGACGATGCTGTCGGTTATCAATACGATGGTTGGGTATTGCCTTCTCAAAATCAAGGTTTTTTACTTTTAAATAGCGGTTTTGCTTTAGGAGATTTAATTAAGTTTTGGACTCCGTCAGAAGATGGAGTTAATGCTTTATCACTATATCACGATAGCGGCAACATAGACGGTTCCTGGATGCTAAAATCAACCTACGCGAGAGTACTATTAGTTAAGCAATTAACTTTCAAGCGTTACGACTATAGCTCTAAAGTTTCAGGAATAGCTGTTGGCGAAGGTTTGGCTATAAATAATTCAAATCCAAAATTACCTGTAATAACACTTACAGGAACACCTGGAGGAGGAGAACCAGCGATTCCTAAATCGACAGGTTTGTTAAGTTGGACTGGCACGGCCTGGGCTTGGATTACAAATAACTTTTTATCCACCACGGCTAAAATTACAACTGCAAACGTGGAGTCAGCGGTTGATTTGAAGCATTCGCATACGAATAAAACTATTCTGGACGCCATCCAACAGGCACTAACATCGGCTTTAAAAACAAGCTACGATGGCGCGGTGGCATGGATAAGTAACTACGGAGCTGGACTGATTAGTCACCTGACCAATACAGCCAATCCGCACTCGGTCACAGCGGCTCAGGTAGGTACAGACCTGTCAGGAACACCACGCCCGGCGAGCGACGTTTATGCTTGGGCTAAATTACCCACTAAACCTTCATATACTTACAATGAAGTGGGAGCGCAACCTGCAGGAACTTACGCAACTGGATCAGGAACAGCCAATGGTACTAATACCGGCGACCAGGATTTATCAGGATTAGCTACCAAGTTAATTTCTTATGTCGAAAAAACAGCATCATTCACGCTGACCAATGCAGATTCCGATAAATGGCTCAATTGCAATCATGCCACTACGCCAATCGTTATCACAGTTCCGACAGGACTGACCGATGGAAAACAATTCTTCGTGTTTCAGCGCGGAGCTGCAGCGGTGTCGGTAGTGGCCGGAAGCGGAATGACTGCATTGGCAACCAAGCTAACTGCTAACGCGCAATATGCTGCCTTTCAAATTTCAATAGAGGGTACAAACTTTAAGGTTATAGGAGAAACAAAAGCATGATAGGAATGATTGCAGCCGGATACGTGCAAGCATCGGGTGGTGGCGGATATGATACGGATGCACAGGCATTCATTACAGCTGCCGGAATTACAGACAATACACAAAAAACAGCTATCAACACTCTGGTTTTAGATTTAAAATCAAATTCTTTGTGGACAAAAATGCTTGCTGTGTATCCTCTTGTCGGTGGAACTGCGACGAGCCACAAATGGAACCTAAAAGACCCACGTGATTTAGATGCTGCTTTTAGATTAACTTATACAGCAGGCACACAAACTCATAATTCTAATGGCATGCAAGGAGATGGTGTAGGTTATGTTTCTACAAATATATCTCCAGCTTCCCATCTATCTATTAATGATATGCATGTAAGTTGCTATGTTTCTAATCTAAATAGTCAGACTGCGCTCGCAGTAGATATATGTTCATACAGAATACCAACAAACGTATATTTAGGTTTATACAAAAATGGAACAAGTGTTTTTTCACATTTGCCAGGAAATATGTCTAACGGTAGATTATCTGCAGCGCCTTCTTCACACTTAGGATTTTTTTGTTCAACAAGAACGTCATCAACAAGCCATAAAATTTACAGAAATGGAGTTTCGATAGCGTCTGCTTCCACAGCGCCAACAAATATTTTAGAAGTTGACCCTATTTACTTACTTGGTCTTCCTTATGGCTATCGTTCAACTAAAGTGTACCCATCTTTTACCGCTGGTTTAGGTCTATCAGATACTGATGCTTCTAATTTATATACAATTATGCAAGCATTTCAAACAACTTTAGGAAGACAAGTATAAATAAACTATCAACTACCAACTACCAACTACCAACTACCAACTATCAACTACCAACTATCAACTATCAACTATCAACTATCAAC
>CAYNHC010000162.1:1639-4380 GCA_964396705.1 uncultured Paludibacter sp. | reverse complement strand
GAACCATTTCGACAAAATATGTTGATCCGCTAAATACCGACCAACTGTTTAATTTGAAAAAGAGTTCAGGCAAGCTGCTTTCAAATTACGCTGATAATAATGCAGCAATAGGAGCAGGATTAAAAGCCGGAGAGCTCTATCACACTGCAGGAGTTATAAAAGTAGTAATATAAACTATCAACTATCAACTACCATGAACATCCTCCGCGCCTCTGCCACCATAGCCACCATTAACCCGCTGGCATCAAGTCAATATTCCAAAGCTGTAATGGGCGAGGAAACCGTTACCCTGGCGTGGGAACTGCCGGTGTACGTCAACCTGCTTATTGGCGATTACATCACCTATCGCGGCGTTAAGTTCACGCTTAACCGCCCTGTGATACCACATAAAATGGCAACCAACAGGTGGAGCTATTCGGCAGTATTCCAGGCACCGGTGTACGAACTCGCGAAGGCGGTCTTTCTTCTCCCCTCTCCCCAGGGAGAGGGGGCAGGGGGAGAGGTCGAATTCTCCCTTACCGGTACTCCGCTCGATTTCGTTACGCTGCTGGTGGATAACCTTAACCGCGTGGCTGCTCCCCCTTCGGGGGCTGGGGGGCTTTGGTTCGTGGGCGATGTGGTAACAGGCGAATATAAAACGCTTACTTTCTCCGGCGAAAAATGTTTCGATGTGCTCACCCGCTTGGCATCCGAGTACGATACCGAATACCATGTTTCGGGAAATACCGTTCATCTTACAGCAGCAAGCAGAGCCACTGCCCTGGTACTCGAATACGGTTCTACGCTTTACGACATTGAGCGCGTGAATATAGACAGCGCCGATATCATTACCCGGCTTTATCCTTTCGGGTCTGATAAAAATATTGCAGCCACGTACCGCGGAGGTTCTAAGCGGTTAATGATAGCTGAACCAACGCCGGGCGTTACGTATTTGCAAGCCAACACCAACCTGTACGGAATTATTGAAGGCTCTAAAACCTTTGATGATATTTACCCGCGGTTGAATGCCCCCTCTTCAGGGGGTGAGGTCGCCGGAACTATTACCGCCATAGGAGCAGACATTTTTACATTTACAGATTCTAACATTCCTGATTATTTCGATATTAATTCGTGTCGTATTCCGGGTATTTCTCCCAAAATTCATTTCCTCACAGGTTTACTTTCCGATGCCTCTTCAGATATTGCTAACATTAATTCTCGACTCTATTATTACGAAGTTCGCGATTACGATCATTTAACTCGTTCTTTTAAATTATACCAATCTACAGACCGTAAAGGATATAATGTTCCGAACAATATTCTTTTCCCTCAAATTGGTGATACTTATGAGCTTTTTGATGTATTTTTCCCCAAAACCTATATCGATATCGCCGAAACTCACTTGCTTTCTGCTGCCACCCAATACCTCGAAAAAAACTCGCACCCACGCGTGACGTATCGCGGCAATTTCAGCAGCATATATGCCAAGGTGAACGACCCTGATATCCAATGTGGCGATTTGGTACAAATAGTGGATACCGATTTTGGAATCGATCAGCAAATACGGATCGTAAAACTTACCCGCAGCATCAACGAGCCCTGGAACATTCAATATGATTTGTCGCATACCGTTTCTCAATCCACACTCACACGCATAACCAATGCCGTCGGTCAAAATAAACTTCTGATTAATTCCGTTTCTTCCGCTCTGCTTAATAATGGTTATACTGCACATCGCAACCTTTCCGAGCTTCGCGCTTCGGTGTTCGATACCGACGGTTATTTCGACCCAACGAACATCAAGCCGTTAAGCATTGAAACAGGCATGTTGAGCGCGGGAGCCAAAAGTCAAACTTTCCAAACTAACATTACTTTTTATCCCAATTACCTGGGCGTAGCTGCCAACTTCAGCTGGAGTGCCGGCAGCCTCATTCATTTTACCATTGCCGACGAACCTGTGACCTGGAACATATCCGCCGGTGGACTTAATGCCCTCAATGCGGTGATGTATTACATTTATCTCAAATGTTCGCGCACCACCACAGCGGGCGAAGTATTCCTGTCGGTAGATCAGATCAAGTTCGACACCGACCCTGACTATTATCATTTCCTTGTGGGTGTATTGCACACGCCTCTGTCCCCTTTTCAAGGGGACGAGCAAAGCGGAGGGGTTGGCGGCGTGCGCGGCATATCTTTAACCTACGGGCAAACCACCATCAACGGACAATTTATCCGCACTGGGGTGATTAGTTCGATTGACGGAGCGTCGTATTTCAACCTTGGTACCGGCGATATTGTGGCAGGGAATAACCGGCTCTACGGCGATGGATCGGGAAGCCTTGCAAGTGGAAATCTAAGCTGGAACGATTTAGGTGAGTTGCTATTTGGCAAAAACGATGCCACCGAAACCATTGAAATTTCCACCGATCTAATTCCTACTTTGGCAACTATTGCTAACAAAGAGCAATATACATTAGATGGAATAATCAATACTGTTACGAAGTATTACGACAATCCTGCTGATGCTCCATATACTCCAACTATAACGGAATTAATTGAATTTGAATTAAAAAACAATGCGATATCCAACATAAATGCTGTATTTACAGCATCCGGAGTAAATGTGACCGGACTTGGAATAGATGGAAGTATTGTACTTGAAAAACTTGTTAATGGTGTGTGGACTGAAATTGAAACGGGAACTATGGACACCACTAATATCGGGTTAGGTTTAGAAAATTACAGTTTAACAAAAGGATTTT
>CAYNHC010000162.1:0-1629 GCA_964396705.1 uncultured Paludibacter sp. | reverse complement strand
TTCAGTTATATTACAGATAGTAGGGTATAGTATGACGAAAGGATTTTACAGAATTGCGATGACTGCCATTGCCGGGGCAACTCCACAAAGTCCAAATCCAAACATCTCACTCAATTTGTTAACTGATATATCATATCAGTACAATGTAAAAAAACAAGCTATCGGGATTGATGGAATTGCTTTGTTTGACAGTATGAGTGATAATTATTTAAGGGTATCGAACACCGACCCTGACAACCTGATCAATGCACGTGGAGGCTTACAGTGGATGTCGCCCGACGGTACCAAAGGTTTCAGGATATCCAACGCCGGAGTGCAAAAGTGGAGCGGCTCCACATGGATTAACTTATAACCAAAAAAAAGCCCCTGAGTGATTTACTCAGGGGCTTTTTTGTGGGGTAACCGGCGTTATTTAATAGTTCTAATTTGCTGTTTAATATTCATTGTACCTTTTGTCATTGAATTATCATTTATCTCTGAAATTACATTTTTACCAGGCTCAATCAACGTGTAAGCTACTACATATTGTCGGGTTGCAGTACTGTAAACAGAAGACGCCGCAGGTAAAAATTTAAACGACACTTTAATTTTAGTAATGCTTTCAGTAACTTCCTTCATTTGTGTTTTTTCACCAACTGCAATTTTAGTGAAATTATCTTCTCTTACAACATCATTACCAGCATAGCAAAAAACCACAACTTCATACATGCTTCCATCGAGATATGGTACAGAGCTTGAATAATGAGATGAGTTGTTAAATACCTGATAAGTACTTATAACCGGTTCCGGTTCACAACCTGTAAGCAATAGACCTGAAACAATAAATAACAATAACATTAACTTTTTCATAAACATTGATTTTTAATTGATTAATAATTTCACAAAAATAAAGAGTTTGCCCGGATTAACAAGCAAACTCTTTTATTTATTTTACGCAATAAGTTTTTTAAGTTGCGTTTCGTCGGGCATCATAGCTCTGAGCAGTTCCAGCAGGTAGTAATAATTTTCATCACACCGCAAATCCTTATTCACGGCTTGCAACACGCTTATAATATCATCTACTGTCATTTTATAATTATCGGCCGGGAAACAACCTGTTTCCACGGCTACCGTAAAACCTGTAGCATTAAAGGTTACCATCTGTAGCCTCCTTTCTGCAGGCGCGGCAGCGCGTAAGTTGATATTCTACACGGTCAGTTTCGCTATCAATAAGCAATATACCATCCCTGAAGTTGTGCGGGTATCGGCAGGCACACATCACCCGGCAGCGGGTAGGCACCAACATATTATCATGCATCAGTTCATTAGCAGCGGCAGTTACTTCGCTCCGCTTATCGTAATACAAGTATTTTCTCATACTGTGTGCCCTCCCATCAGTTCGTTTACAATGTCATTACGGAGTGCTGAGTCATCTATCCGGTGCGTGAGCTGTAATAGCCGTATCAATCGCTCCGATGTTATGCGGTTATGATTACGCTTGGCGGGTAGTGCTTTTTTTACCGGAACTACGCCAAACAAGTCTCGTTCCTGGTCCACTTTAATAATAAGCTCCTCAGCCCAATCCCTGAATAGTTTTGCCCGTTCGCTTTTGATAAAAAACCCAAGGCGAACAATGCCGCGTTTAGTAAA
>CAYNHC010000161.1:1616-7960 GCA_964396705.1 uncultured Paludibacter sp. | reverse complement strand
CCATGACAGTTTTTAAATTTTTTACCGCTTCCACATGGGCAAAGATCATTACGTCCTACTTTCTTCTCAACGCGAATGGGTTCAGTACGTTGAACCTCACGGGTATCTTGTTTAGTAGGATCCGATGGAGCAGTTTTTCCACTATCAACTTCATCTTTTTGTGTACGAAGGCGGCTTAAATCCATACGTTGAATAGGTCTGGCTTCACGTACCTGCTCTGGTTCACGAATTGGTATCTGTCCACGCATAAGTATAGATAATACTTTACGATTAACTGAATCTATCATTTCTTTGAATAGACCATAAGATTCTAATTTATAGATCAATAAAGGATCTTTCTGCTCATAACTTGCATTTTGAACAGAATTTCGTAACTCATCAAGCTGACGTAAATGTTCTTTCCATTCATCGTCGAAAACATAGAGTAATGTTTGTTTTTCGAACGACTTTACAACTTCTTTGGCCTCGGTTTTATAAGCTGTTTCGAGGTGTGTAGAAACATTGAATACTCGTTTACCATCGGTTATGGGTACTAATATATTTTCGTACTGATGACCCTGTTTTTCAAAGACTTGTTTGATGACCGGAAATGCAACTCCCGATAATTTATCCATCTTGCGTTTGAAAGTAGCTAATGCAGCAGTTGCAACAATATTTGACAGTTCGGATGCTCTTGTTGAATTAAATTTTTCCGCATCTATCGGAGCATCCATCGAAAATACTTTTATCAATTCTTCGTTAAGAAGCTCATAATCACCGTTGTTTTTTGCAGTTTCAACAAGATTTTCCGCTACATCATAAATCATATTAGTTATATCAACACCAATACGTTCGCCCATAAGAGCATGCCTACGTTTGCTATAAACCACTTCACGTTGTGAATTCATTACGTCATCATATTCGAGCAATCGTTTACGAATACCGAAGTTGTTTTCTTCTACTTTTTTCTGGGCTCTTTCAATGGATTTTGAAATCATCGAATGTTCAATCATTTCACCTTCTTTAAACCCAAGTCTGTCCATAACTCCCGAAATACGTTCAGAACCGAACAGACGCATTAAATCATCTTCGAGCGAAACATAAAATATTGATGAACCCGGATCACCCTGACGTCCGGCACGTCCACGCAACTGACGGTCAACACGACGGCTTTCGTGACGTTCGGTACCAATAATTGCTAAACCACCAGCTGCTTTTACGTCGGGGCTTAGTTTAATATCGGTACCACGACCAGCCATGTTTGTAGCAATGGTTACAGTACCGGTCTGTCCGGCTTCAGCCACGATATCAGCTTCACGTTGATGAAGTTTGGCATTCAGTACATTGTGTTTAATTTTTCGCTGTGTAAGCATTCTGCTCACTAATTCAGAAATTTCAACAGAAGTAGTACCCACTAAAACAGGACGTCCGGCATCAACCAAATTAACGACTTCATCGATAACAGCGGTGTATTTTTCGCGTTTTGTTTTGTAAACGCGGTCTTCCATATCGTTTCTCGAAATGGGTCGGTTGGTTGGAATAACAACAACATCCAATTTGTAAATATCCCAAAGTTCACCTGCTTCAGTTTCGGCAGTACCGGTCATCCCTGAAAGCTTGTGGTACATTCTGAAATAATTCTGAAGAGTAATGGTTGCAAATGTCTGCGTTGCAGCTTCAACTGTAACCCTTTCTTTGGCTTCGATGGCCTGATGTAATCCATCAGAATACCGGCGACCTTCCATGATACGACCAGTTTGCTCATCAACAATTTTCACTTTGTTCTCAATCACTACATATTCTACATCTTTTTCGAATAATGAATATGCTTTAAGTAATTGATTGATAGTATGAACACGTTCTGATTTGATAGCATAATTCTGATTGATTTCGTCTTTTCTGTTTTGACGTTCTTCGGCAGTTAATGTTTTATCTTTTTCGAGTTCGGCAATTTCACTTCCCACATCAGGTAATACAAAGAACAGAGCATCTTCGCTATTATCGGTAATAAGGTCAATACCTTTATCAGTTAATTCAATCGATTTGTTTTTTTCGTCAATAACAAAATAAAGCGGATCGGTTGCAATATGCATGTTCCGGTTATTTTCCTGCATATAAAACTCTTCTGTTTTAAGCAGTTGGGCTTTCATTCCCGGTTCGCTGAGAAACTTAATCAACGGTTTGTTATTCGGCATCCCTTTGTACGAACGGAATAAAGCAAGCGCTCCTTCTTCCTGCACTTTTTTATCTTCCGATTTCAACAGGTTTCGTGCATCAGCCAGATATTTGGTAGCTAATGTTTTTTGTATATTTACTAAACGCTCCACTTTAGGACGTAAATCTTCGAAAAGCTGGTCATCACCTTTTGGCACCGGACCTGAGATAATTAATGGAGTACGTGCATCATCGATTAATACAGAGTCAACCTCATCCACAATGGCATAATTATGCTTGCGTTGCACCAAATCAGTGGGATTAGTTGCCATATTATCGCGGAGGTAATCGAAACCGAACTCATTGTTTGTTCCAAAAGTAATATCAGCTTCGTACGCTTTCCGGCGTTCATCGGAATTAGGGCGATGTTTATCGATACAATCAACACTTAAGCCATGGAACATATATAAAGGTCCCATCCATTCAGAGTCACGTTTTGATAAATAATCATTTACGGTTACTAAATGTACACCATTGTGTGTAAGTGCGTTAAGAAATACAGGTAAAGTGGCAACCAATGTTTTCCCTTCACCGGTAGCCATTTCCGATATTTTTCCCTTGTGAAGAACCACACCACCAAAAAGTTGTACATCGTAATGCACCATATCCCATTTAATGATATTACCTCCCGCAGACCATTCGTTTTTGTATAAAGCTTTATCATCTTTAATTGTCACAAAATCGTATTTGGTAGCTAAATCACGGTCAAAATCGTTTGCTGTAACAGTAACTATTTCATTTTCACTAAGTCTTCGTGCTGTATCTTTTACAATAGCAAAAGCTTCAGGAAGTACCTCTTCCAAAATCTTTTCGTATTTTTCAGTAACTTCCTTTTCTAACTTATCAATCTCATTATAAATCTTCTCGCGGAGGTCGATTTCAGTATTTTCAACAGATGCCTTTAGTTCGGCAATTTTGTTTTTTTCGGCAGAAACATATTCCTGAATTGAGATTTTTATTGATTCAGTTCTACTTCTTAGTTCGTCGTTGGATAAGTTTTTGATTTTTTCGTAAGCAATTTTGATGCGTTCAACATAAGGCTCTATTTCTTTAAGGTCTCGTTGCGCTTTATTTCCAAAAAACTTTTTTAAAATGTCATTAAATCCCATAATATATTTTTTGTATTTGTATTTTAATATTTATAATTTGCTTTGTATGTCAGTTTGTCAGCTATTTTATTTTTTGCTAAAAATTTCAATTTTATTTGTCATTAATAACTGACAAAGATAGTAATTTTTAACTGTATATTCCTAAACATTGATATAGTATAGATATTCAGTCTATTTACAAATTATATTCCGTTGTTAGATTTGTTATTCTTTAATTTTTAAATATTTGACATTGAATCAGGTATTTTTAAAAAATAAGATAGCGCCTGGTTCAATTCCGGGCGCTATTTAAGAAATTATTTGCTTTTATTTTTGTTCTCCTTTTTAACTAACTTTGCAGCTTTCCGTTTTGCTCGGGCTTGTTTTAGTAATTTTTCCTTTTCGTTTATGATTATTTTCAGGTATTCAATATAAGGATCAATATATCTTTTTCGTTTAGTTTCGAGTAAATCACCCATTGTTACCATAATTCCGGTTTCGTAAACTGAGCCGAAATCGTGATCGATAATACTTCCAAACATACGCATTGTTTCGGTTAATCCTATATAAGCATTAAACATTGGTGGTATTGTTTCGCCAACATTACGCACTGCTTTTTGTAGTGATTTATAATCGTGAGAGGAATTATTGCCTTCGAATACTTCGTTGGCCAGTAATTGAATTTCATTGCTGACATGAATTTCATTTTTGGGTTTTACAAGCTCATCCGGATCTGGAAAATACCTGAACATGTATTCATAAATTAATTCTCTGGCAGCAGTTACATAACTATTGTAAATTGTAACTTTACCTATGAAATACCTGGCATTTTCACGGGAATGTATTAAAGCTCCCAATCCATCCCAAAGATTGTCAAGAGCAAACAGGCTTTTAAGCCCCATTTTCGAGGTTTGATAATCCGGCTGTACAAATGCTCTTCCAAGTTCGATACTATAAGGCAGGTATTCTTTAATGAACTTCTCGCTAAAAGTAAAAAGATGCGACATTACAAATTTGGGTTGACCATCTTCATTAAACTCAACTTCATTTCCTTCAAGAAATCTGTAACCTCCAATGATTTCCATTGCTTTGGGATCCCATACAATCAATTGTTTATATGGATTTTTTAGATAATCGTACTTGTCAGTGTCAATTTCCTCACCGGTACCGCCGCCTCCCGATCGGAACGAATGTTCTCGTAATCTCCCGATTTCAAGCATTACATTGGGCGAATCATGAGCCGTAATTATATAAATTTCGTTATCTGCCTTATTTGTGGGACGTAAAAACTTTTCCCGGGTAAGTTCTTTTCTTAATAATTCCCTGTCGATGGGTTGAATGATTGGTTTCATTAATATCATTAATTGAGTAATGCTCAACAAAAGTAGTATTTTTTTATTTGCAGTTTAAACAAATTATTAAATAAAAAATAGAAATAAGATACTTTTTTAATATTTAGTTTCGAAATCATGATAAAATACAAGATTTTCAGAGAAATTTTTAATGTAAATATAATTCCGTTTATCAAATCCGTTTGAATATATTAATGCAAATCAGTAGTTGAAAATAAATGATTACAGCCTAAAAGGCTGAATTTTCATAACCGCAGGTCAAAGACCTGTGGAAAAAGACACTACTTCTGCACTGCCTGAAAGGCAGTATTTTGGAAATCCTGCCTTTCAGGCAGATGACTTGTCTGTGTTTTAATTCCATAGCTTACGTTACACTAAGCTATGGTTATGAAAATTAAATCCCATTCGGGATAAAAGATCAATATAAACTACAGTAATATGAATTATCAAATTAATTTTTTATCAATTTTTCTACTCTTTAAAGCAAATTGTTTACAATTTAGAAGAAAAAAATAGGCATTTTTGTATTAAATTATAAAATCAATAAAATGAGAAAATCAGCATCTATATTAATTGTACTTCTGATCTTTATATCAGGTAGTTATGCCGGAAATAAAATCGATTATCTTTCGTGGGCAAAAAAAATTGCAGATTCGGAGATGAAACACAACCCTGAATTGTGGATGTCTGATTTTGTAAAAACACCAAAATGGGATTATACGCAGGGTTTGGTTGCAAAATCGATGATGGAAATATACAATGTCACTCAGGATAAAAAGTATTATGAATATGTAAAAGCTTTTGCCGATTTTTTTGTCAATGAAAATGGTGAGATATTAACATATAAATCAGCTGATTACAATATTGACAGATTGAATGGAGGAAACTTTTTGTTCGAGATGTACAACCAAACACGGCAAATTAAATATCTGAAAGCGATAGAATTGCTCCGTAGCCAACTCAAAACCCATCCGCGGGTTTCGGAAGGTACGTTTTGGCATAAAAAAGTATATCCCCATCAGGTTTGGTTGGACGGACTTTATATGGGTTCGCCTTTTTATACACGTTATGCAGCCATTTTTGATAAACCGGCTATTTTCGACGATGTTTATACCCAATTTAAAATTTGTGATAAATATACTTTAGACAAAAAAACAGGATTGAATTACCATGGTTGGGACGAAAGCAAAACGCAGAAATGGGCTAATCCAGTCACAGGACAATCACCTCATTTCTGGAGTAGAAGTATCGGATGGTATATGATGGCAATTGTTGATGTATTGGAATATTTTCCTATGGATCATCCTGCACGTCCGGAACTGATTAAAATTTTAAACAGATTATCGGTGAGTCTTTTAAAATATCAGGATAAAAAAACAGGTATGTGGTATCAGGTTACAAATTTACCTAAACGTAAAGGAAATTATCTTGAATCGACCGGAACAACAATGTATTGTTATGCCATGGCCAGAGGTGCCAATAAAGGATATTTACCTCAAAAATTTAAAAAAGTGGCTGAAAAAACTTTTGCAGGACTTATAAAGTACAGTACACAGGAAAATGAAGATGGAACAACTTCAATTACCCGTGCATGTAGTGTTGCCGGATTGGGAGGAACGCCTTATCGTGATGGAAGTTTCGAATATTATATTAACGAACCCGTTCGAAGTGACGACCCTAAAGTGATCGGACCGTTTATTTTGGCGGCACT
>CAYNHC010000161.1:0-1516 GCA_964396705.1 uncultured Paludibacter sp. | reverse complement strand
AAAAACTGTTATATTGAAGGCACTACCGATTTTATTTTCGGATGGTCAACAGCAGTTTTCGATGCCTGTACAATTCATTGTCTGAGAGACTCGTACATTACAGCAGCTTCAACCTCGAAGTCAACGAAATACGGCTATTTGTTTTATAAATGTAAAATTACAGCCGACTCATCAGTCCATAAAATGTATCTCGGTCGCCCGTGGCGCATTTATGCCAAAACTGTTTTTCGCGAGTGCGAAATGGGTGCTTTTATTCATCCGCAGGGATGGCACAACTGGAGTAAACCCGAAGCAGAAAAGGCTGCTTTTTATGCAGAATATCAAAACACAGGTGCAGGAGCCGATATTTCGAAGCGTGTGGAATGGTCGAAACAATTAACCAATGAACAGGCTAAAGAGTGGACAGTAGAAAAAGTTTTAGCTGGCGATGACGGATGGAAGCCGATACTGACACCCAACCCAGCCCCCTAACCCCCAAAGGGGGAATAAGAGTGGGAGTAAGAAGGTGAATTTTAACGTGTTAAATGCCTAAGTTCTTATGTTTTAGTAAATTTAAGTAACACATAATATTAAAAAAACAAATCAATGCTGCAAAGTAATTTCTCATTTTCTCAATTTCTTTTCCGATAGTAATCGGTACTTAATTTCCTAATTTCTTATTTTCTTAATTACTTAATTTCTAATTAATATTGCAGTAAAACAAAATAACTAAATGATTATGAGAAAGTTATTAATCCTATCAATGCTAATGGCATTTTTTCTGATATTTAATGCTTCAAAAAACAAACCGGTGAAACTGTTTTTAATCGGTGATTCCACCATGGCCGATAAACCCATTGCTGATAATCCGGAGCGGGGTTGGGGAATGGTGTTGCCATCATTTTTCAACGACAATGTGATGATTGAAAACCATGCCCGTAACGGTAGAAGTAGCAGAACATTTATTGAAGAAGGTCGTTGGGATTTTGTGATGAGCAGGGTAGGGAAGGGCGATTACGTTGTTTTGCAATTTGGTCATAATGACGAGGTTGAAACCAAGAAATCATATACACCACTACCAGATTATAAAGCTAATTTTCAGAGATTTGTGCGCGAAGTGAGAGAAAAAGGAGCTAACCCTATACTTTGTACTTCGGTTGCCCGCCGGAAATTCGATTCAATAGGAAATTTGGTTGATACACATCCTGTTTATCCCGAAGCCATCCGTCAGGTTGCAAAGGAAATGAATGTACCCCTGATTGATATGCAACGAAAAAGTGAAAAAGTGCTGCGAAATTATGGCATAGAAAACTCTAAAAAGCTTTTTATGCATATTGCACCCGGAATTTGGAAAAAAGTTCCTGATGGAAGAGTGGATGATACTCATTTTGTGGAAAAAGGCGCTACGGAAATGGCTAAATGCTTTGTGGAAGGTGTAAATGAGCTAAACATTAAACCACTGAAAAAGAACGTATTGAAATTTAAAAATATTGTTCTGAAATATACTACACCTGTTCCGGGGATTGATGAGATAAAA
>CAYNHC010000160.1:0-7979 GCA_964396705.1 uncultured Paludibacter sp. | reverse complement strand
GAATTTAAAAGCATGCGAAAGTTCAGTTACTTATTATTCCAGTCTCTGCAACACAGCGCTTCTCCAACAATAAAATTACTTCCACCAATAAATATAAAATCATTGGGTTCAGCATTTTCAATTGCAGAATTAACAGCCTCTTTTACTGATTTATAACTATCACCATTTAAACCAACGCTTTCGCCTTGTCTGAGTAAATCAGATGCTGGTAAAGCGCGTATAATATCAGCCTGTGTAAAATAATACTGGGCATTTTTGGGTAGAAGTTTAAGCACAGAACTGATATCTTTATCATTTACCATTCCTAAAATGATATGTAATTTTTCAAATTGCTGACGTTTAAGTTGCTCCACTACATATTTAATTCCGGCTTCATTATGTCCTGTATCAACCAGAACAGTTGGTCGGTGTTGCAAAACCTGCCATCGACCTTGTAATCCGGTTAACTCGATAACATTTTCAAATCCCGATTGAATATTTTCATTAGTAAGAATTTTCCAATTTACTTTCTCAGACAATTTGTTTACCTTTACAATTTCGTTGAAAGTATCAATTGCACACAATGCTGTAGAAATATTTTTCAACTGATAATCACCATTTAATCCTACTTTATACCGAACATTATTTTCATTTTCAACTAACATTTTTCCATTTGAATCTCCTGTATTTTTAAATATTTCTTTTGAAAGTTTTAGTGAGCTTCCCTCCTCTTTGGCTTTACGTTCAAACACAGGAAAAGTTTCAGGCTGACATTCTCCTATTACAACCGGTGTATTTTTTTTAATTATTCCTGCTTTTTCATAAGCAATTTTTTCTAGACTATCGCCCAAAAAAGCCACATGGTCAAAACTAATATTTGTAATCACCGAAAGTATTGGTTCGATAATATTTGTGCTGTCAAGCCTGCCTCCTAATCCGGTTTCAATTACAGCTATATCTACTTGTTCATCATAAAAATAACTGAAAGCCATCGCCATTGTCGCTTCGAAAAAAGAGGGTTGAACAATCGCGAATAAATCCTTATTTTCTTCCACAAAATCAATGACATACTGCGGATTAATCATTTTACCATTGATTTTTATTCTTTCACCAAAATCAACCAAATGAGGAGAAGTATATAAACCCGTTTTGTATCCGGCAGATTGTAAAACTGCTGCTATTAAATGCGAAACCGAACCTTTACCATTTGTACCTGCAATATGTATGGATATGAATCCCTTTTGAGGATTTTTCATTGCATTCATTAGTCGAATAGTATTATCAAGACCGGGTTTATATGCCGATTGACCTACATGATGAAACACAGGTAATCTATCGTATAGATATTGTATTGCAGATTGATAATCCATCTCTGATTATTTTATTTATATTTTATTACAATAAGAAAAGCAATCAAAAATTTATACTCACTTAAAAAAGCATGAAAAGTAAAACAATATTTTTCAATATTTTTCAAAGGAGACTATTTCATTTATTTTCTTTCGTTTCTTTTCGCGTAATGATTGAGCTGTGTATCCAATTAAAATGACCAACATAACCCGTTTCTTATCGGGTATTTCGAGAATTTTTCTAATTTTTTTCTCATTACACCATCCGATAATACAACTTCCCAAGCCTTCGTCGGTAGCAGCAAGACATATATGTGAAGCCACAATTCCCAGATCGATATGAGGATAATGCTTACCAACAGCCCAGCCTCCAAATTTAGATGTAAAATTAGCATCTTCTTCAATTAAAACAATTTGTACCGGCGCTTGTCTGGTGAAATGATTTATAGACAACACTTTATCTGCTGTAGCTTCAGCTACTTGCATACGTTTTTCAGCATCTGTAACCACTATAAATTTCCAGGGTTGCGCATTACATGCCGATGGTGCCAATTGTGCTGCCTGTAAAATCCTGTTCAATTTCTCCATTTCAACGGGTTTATCCAAATATGCACGATCGCTTTGTCGTTTTTTTGTAAGTTCTAGAAATGTGTTCATATCTGTTTGAAAATATGTAAGATTCTAAGTTGAATGCGTTTTAAATTAAAAACTTTAGTAAAAAAATAATATCTTTGTCATTCAATGTCTGCTCAACCGATTGGTTTCATTTTGCGAAACAAAGATACATTAAAATTAATATTAAGACAATGCAACAAAAAGTTCAAAACTACATCGATAATAATAATTTGCTCCCTAAAGGTGCAAAAATAATTGTAGGTGTTAGTGGTGGTGCCGATTCAGTTGTATTGTTGCATTTGCTTCATAATATTGGATATAACTGTATAATAGCACATTGCAATTTTCATTTGAGAATGGAGGAATCTGACAGAGACGAATTATTTGTTCGCAAACTCGCTCAACATTTAAATATCAATTGTCAAGTAATTGATTTTAATACAATTGAGTATGCTTCGTTGCATAAAATATCAATTGAAATGGCTGCAAGAGAACTTCGTTATAAATGGTTTGATCAATTGCGCCAACATTACAATGCAGATGCAATTGCAGTGGCACATCACTCAGATGATAGTATTGAAACAATGCTAATGAACCTGGTACGAGGTACCGGCATCAGAGGATTAACTGGCATTCCTTCAAAAAACGGTTTCATCGTTCGTCCGTTACTTTGTTGTTCTCGAAATGAAATTGAAAATTATTTGACTGAATACAGTTTGGAACATGTAGAAGACTCAACAAATAATTCAAATGACTATACCCGAAATAAATTCCGTAACGAAATAATTCCTTTATTAGAAATTGTTAATCCATCGGTTCGTCAAACTCTTTCACAAACTATCCAACGTTTTGAGGGTGTTTTATCGATTTATCAACAATCCATTGATAAAATTTCAAATGAAATTGTTCATAAATCCGGTTTAAATGTATTAATTGATATTGATAAGTTACTTAAACAGGAACATATCAGCACAATTCTTTACGAAATTCTTTATCCATTTGGATTTCATTCCTCTGTTATTGAACAAATTGAGAGATCTATTTATAGCGAATCGGGCAAAATATTTTATTCGGAAACACATAGTTTATTAAAAGATCGTAACTACTTAATAATTAATGCGAATGAAGAGTTTAGTAACGATTCATATATTCTTTCGCGGGAAGATGAAGAAATTTTATCGCCTATTCATCTTAAAATTTCCCGATTTGACCGTAATTCCGATTTTCAAATTTCAAAAAACAACAACTGTATTCATATCGATGAGAACAAACTAAAATATCCGCTTAATATACGTCATTGGAATGAAGGAGATTATTTTTATCCATTTGGGATGAAACAACGTAAAAAGCTTAGTGATTTTTTTACAGATCAAAAGATGAACATTTTCGAAAAAAAAAAATGCTGGCTTTTAACTTCCGGACAAGACATTGTTTGGATTATGGGGACAAGAATTGACAACCGATTTAGAATTACCGAAAGTACAACTAATATATTACAAATTGAAATAGAAAAACAATTCAAAATATTGAACACACCTAATGAAAAATATCAAATTCCTTAAATTCAGACTATTTATTCTTTTTTCAACACTTACCTTTTCGATTAATAATTCTTTTTCACAGGCTATAAATCACTGGGAAACTGCCATTTACAATTCAGATACTTGGAAATATCTGGTGCCAAAATCTGAACCGACATCAACCTGGCGATTATTAACTTTTGATGATTCCTCATGGCTCTCAGGAATTGGAGGCTTTGGATATAAAGACGATGATGATGGTACTATTATTGGAACTTCAGCTGATAATATATCTTCTGTTTTAATGCGTATCAAATTTAATGTAATAGATACAAGTTTAATTTCGCTGGGAATTTTACATATTTCTTATGATGACGCTTTTGTAGCTTATATTAACGGAATTGAAATTGCGCGTAGCGGATTAACTGATACATATCCAGCCTATAATCAATTGGGTACAAACCATAACGCATCCATGTTAAACGGAGGTATGCCGGAAGAGTTTATTCTCAATAAAAAAACGCTTACCAGCTGTTTAAATCAAGGGGTTAATGTTTTGACAATACAAGTACACAACAGTTCGTTAACGTCATCTGATATGTCTTCTAATGCATTTCTCTCATTTGCAATTAAAGATAAATCGACATTTTTCAGATCTACTCCATCGTGGTTTTCTCCGCCTGCTTCGCTGTTAAGTACTTATTTACCAATAATATCAATTAACACAAACGGTCAAACGATAAATAACGAACCAAAAATTACAGCCGACATGAAAATCATATATCATGGTGGAACAGTAATTAATAATTATACAGATGATCCCAATATATATGATGGAAAAATCGGGATTGAAATAAGAGGAGCAACCTCTTCAGGATATCCTCAAACACCGTACGGCATTGAAACAAGAGATATTATCGGGAACAATCTCGACACAGCCCTACTCGGTATGCCAAGTGATAATGATTGGGTATTGCTTTCGAACTGGAATGAAAAATCATTTGCCCGAAATGTCCTTTCTTTTGAAATATTTAATAAAATGGGACATTATGCTCCTCGCGTGAGACATTGCGAAGTTATGATTAATGATACTTACAGAGGAGTTTATCTTTTTGGAGAGAAAATTAAAATAGGGAAAGGAAGAACAAGCCTCGCCAAACTAACAAACAAAGATCTCAGTGGTGATGCTGTAACTGGCGGTTATATTTTTAAAACTGATTACGATGATGGCGTAGGTTCTTATTGGACAAGCAATTATTCTCCAATTAACAGAGCCGGGGCTAAGCCAAAATTTGTATATCACGACCCCAAAGCAGAAGATTTGGCTTTAGAACAAAAAACATATATTGCCGGTTATGTAAATGCACTCGAAACTGCACTTTACAGCACAAATTTTGCGGATCCTACAACCGGTTACCGTGCGTATTTAGATGTAAATACTTTTGTAGATTATTTTATTCTGGAAGAAGTGGCACGAAATGTAGATGGCTATAAAAAAAGCAGGTTTTTTCACAAGAACAAAGATAGCAAGAATAAATTAATAGATTCAGGTCCGGTTTGGGATTTCGACTGGGCATGGAAAAACCTCAATGATTGTGAATTATACAAAAATACTACCGGCGAAGGTTGGGCATGGAATATCAACTATTGCTATGTAAATCCCGTTCCACCATCGTGGGAGGCCAAAATGTTACAAGATCCCTACTTTGCCAATGCAATAAATACGAGGTATTTTAGCTTACGAAAAAACATATTAAGTCTGACAGAAATTAATCGTTGTATCGATTCAATAGCAAACTTAGTTAATGATGCTCAAGTGAGGCATTATAAAAAATATCCTATTCTCGGAACAAACAATGGAGCACCTGAAATTGATGCACTATCAACTACTTATGCAGGCGAAATTCAGAAATTAAAAAACTGGATTGCAGTTCGCCTTGCATGGCTCGATGCCAATATGGTTGGGAAAAACACAGCAGTAAATAATGTAGAGTCTATTGCAAAAATCAGAGTATTTCCGAATCCGGTACAAGAAATATTATATGTTGAGTCTGATATAGAAATCCGTGATATAACAATCTATAATTCATTAGGATTCGTTTCATTAAACATTAAAGCTAATAATTTTGAAGAAAACATAAATGTAAAAGGTTTAAGTACTGGAATATATGTAGTCAAAGTAACGTTAGCTAATGGTATTACAACAAATCAGAAGTTAATTAAAGAGTAGCAAAACTCTTATGTATTTCTCTAATTAATAAGGATCTATTATTTTTCAGTATATTAGTATATAAATCAGGCTTGTCTTGTATCTATTTTCTTATAATTGTTTCAATATTTTAAAATATTGAATATTTAATCACATAAAATTAAAAAAAGAGGTTGAATTATTGTGTATTAAGAAAAAAGATATACTTTTGCATTGATTTCTAATAAGCAATAGCATTCCTGCTCTTGAACAACAATCAAAAATATATAATTCTTATCAATTATTCAAAAGTAATTTCCTCTGAAAGGAAACTCTCCAAAAACGTTTATTCATCACATTATGAGTAACTACAACATTTTGCAGCTTAATGCAAAAAGCGAGTCCGAATTAAGGACTATTGCGGGCGAATTGGGTATTAAAATCCCAAATTCTATGTCCAAAAACCAAATGGTTTATGCCATTCTCGATGAACAGGCAGTGGTCAATTCAATGATTAAAGTTGCTGCCACAAATCCCAATCAGGATGATCGCAAAAAACGACAACGTGTAACAGTAAAAAAATTATCAGACCAGAAAAATCCAACCAACATTTCTGTTGAAAAGCCACAGGTTGCACAAAATCCCGAAAACAAAACTGAAGTAAAGAAAGTTGAGCTATTAAAACCTGAAGTAAAAATCCAGGAAACTAAAGAACAACCAACTGAAAGTAAACAGAATACCAATAAAACAGTTCAGAAAAACAAACAGAAAAAGGAAGTAAAGCTTAAGACAGACGAACCTCTTAAAACTGATGTAACTACTGAAGCAGAAAACTCACCTGAAATAAAATCAGTAGAGAATGTCGGAGTTCAGGCTAAAAAAGTCAAACAAGTTAAAAGGTCTAGCGATAACAGAGAGAAACAAAATGCTCCTGAAACAGATGCTGACCTGAAAAACGAGGTTGTTAATAATATTGAGATTGATTCTATAGTTGAAAATCAAACTGAAACTGAAGTTGAAACTGCGAAACCCTTAAATGCTGAAAACAGACAGGTTAAAGTAATTAACGGAAATAACAATAACAACAATAATTCGAACCGCAAATTTGGCAACCGTCCGGAAAAACAGGAAAAACAATTCGATTTTGATGGTATTCTTGATGGAACCGGAACGTTAGAAATGATGCAGGATGGTTATGGTTTTCTTCGTTCAGCTGACTACAACTATCTTTCATCGCCTGATGATATTTATGTATCACAATCGCAAATAAAACTATTTGGTTTAAAAACAGGCGATACAGTTTCAGGTTCCATTCGACCTCCCAAAGAAGGCGAAAAGTATTTTCCACTTATTAAAGTAAACAATATTAACGGTCGTTCACCTGAATATGTACGTGATCGTGTTCCGTTTGAACATCTAACTCCTCTTTTCCCTGACGAAAAATTTAATCTCACTACCGGAAAAGGTGATACACTTTCAACACGAATTGTAGATCTCTTCTCTCCTATCGGAAAAGGACAACGCGGTTTAATTGTGGCACAACCAAAAACAGGAAAAACTGTTTTGCTTAAAGAAATTGCCAATGCAATAGCAGCCAATCACCCTGAAGTTTATATGATTGTTCTTCTGATCGATGAACGTCCTGAAGAAGTGACAGATATGGCACGTAGCGTTCGGGCAGAAGTAGTTTCCTCTACATTTGATGAACCTGCTGAGCGGCACGTAAAAGTAGCAAGCATGGTTCATGAAAAAGCAAAACGCATGGTAGAATGTGGTCAGGATGTGGTTATCCTACTTGATTCAATAACCCGTTTGGCTCGCGCCTATAATACTGTTTCGCCTGCCTCGGGTAAAATTCTTTCCGGAGGTGTTGATGCCAATGCACTACATAAACCAAAACGTTTTTTTGGAGCTGCCCGTAATATTGAAAACGGTGGAAGTCTCACTATAATTGCAACGGCACTTACCGAAACCGGTTCGAAAATGGACGAAGTAATCTTTGAAGAATTTAAAGGAACAGGTAATATGGAATTACAACTCGACCGCAAACTTTCGAACAAACGTATATTCCCGGCAGTTGATATTATGGCCTCAAGTACGCGTCGCGACGATTTACTTCTCGATCAGGATACTTTGAACCGTATGTGGATACTTCGAAGACATTTATCAGATATGAACTCAATTGAAGCAATGGAGTTCCTGAAAGACCGTATGGAACGTACAGCAAATAACGACGAGTTCTTGGTATCGATGAACGGTTAATTAATATGTAATAAGAATTTATAGAAGAGCCCGTTTTTCGGGCTTTTCTTTTCATATCGAATTTTT
>CAYNHC010000159.1:1800-8025 GCA_964396705.1 uncultured Paludibacter sp. | reverse complement strand
AATGCCACATAAGCTACGGTCACAATTCGTCCAATTTTCAGCTGTGTTGTATTTTCGAGCCACAGAATATCACGTGGATTTTTTGTTCTGTCGGGTCCACCGAAACTACGGAACTGACTCAGATATATATTTTTTAATCCTGTTAGTTCTGTCAACACCCGCGAAGCAGCTGAATCCAGGTCTTCATCAGCCAAAATTATACTTCCCGGTAGTTTTTTGTCGTTATAAAGTTCATTATTTTCAGCAATGTTCCTTTCTATCAACAAAACTTTGAGTTTTTCGCCATCAAAGCCAAAAACAACGCAGTCGACTGAAACATGGGGATTGTAAATTGTTTCGTTTGCCATTCCTGGGAATTAATTAGATTTATCGATGCAAAAATAAGACAATAATTTATATGTACAACACAAAAATATTATGTTATAAAACACAATATCAGGTATTTGAATACTGTAATAATTACAATATCAAAGCTCTTTTTATTGTGAATAATACAATAAGTAATTACGACCAAAGATTGTAAAGTGTTTATGTTGATTTAATTGATGAATAATTGATTCTGATATGGGTTATGGTAATAAGTACAATATGAATTGAATTTTGCAAAGAAACTCGTTATAAACAATACGGAAATTTTCTGAACCCAATAAATGATAAATTACAATTTTTAATTTTTTAATGTTATGATTTTAAATTCAAACAATAAATTTCAAAAGTTGAATTATTTGAAATGGTAATTACTAATAACTTCATATTTTTTACTACATTTGAATTTTAAAATATACTTGTTAATTTAATTTGCAAATCAATGAATATCAATCAATTTAATCATATCTTTTTTATTGGCGTAGCCGGAACAGGCATGAGTGCAATAGCTCAGTATTTGCAGGGTATCGGTAAACAAGTGAGTGGGAGTGACCGCTATTTTTTACCTGACACAGATAACGACACCCGAAATAAACTTGAAGCTGAAGGAATAAAATGTTTTTTGCAGGATGGAAGTGGAATTACTGCCGAAACAGATTTGGTGGTGGTTTCTACTGCTATTGAAGATACTGTTTTTGAAGTACAGAAAGCTAAAGAATTGAATATCTCCATTTTGAAGCGTTCACAGGTTCTTGCGCTGATATCGGAAAGTAAAAAAACGATAGCTGTGGGCGGAACTTCGGGCAAAAGCACTACTTCGGCCATGATTTTCGATATTTTGCAATACGCAGGTCTTGAACCGAGTATTATCAGCGGTGCCGGGCTTACCAGTATTATACGTGAAGGAAAAATTGGTAATGAGAAAGTAGGTAAGGGAGAATGGCTGGTAATTGAAGCCGATGAAAGTGATGGCTCTATTGTTCAATATCATCCCGAAATTGGTTTGTTGCTGAATATCGATAAAGATCATCAGGAAATTGATGAATTGATGCAGATTTTCGGGACTTTTCGCGATAACACCAAAGATATTTTTATAACCAATCGTTCGAATCGTTTGGCTGCGACATTGAGCGTGAATGCTGAAAATGATTTTGCGGTGGATGAAGATATTACGGCTGGTTTTTTGGGCACAAATTTCAGACAACAGGGTTTTCGTATTCAGTTTGATGTAAAAGATACTGCTTTTACAATGAATACCGTGGGCCGACATAATATGGAAAATGCCCTGGCTGCTATTGCTGTAGTTTGTAGGGTGGGAGTGAGCTTAGAATCTGCATCTGAAGCGCTGGCAAAGTACGAAGGTATTTATCGCCGTCATCAGATTATTGGTGAAAAAAACGGGGTTATTCTTATAGACGACTACGCCCATAACCCAGCCAAATGTGCCGCATCAATAGCTGCATGTCAGCCTGTTGCGCCGAAGGTGATTGCGTGGTTCCAACCCCACGGATACAAACCTACACGTTTTCTTCGTAATGATTTTGTAGAGGAAATTGCCGCAGTTTTACGTCCTGAAGACGAAATTTGGATGAGCGAAATTTTTTATGCAGGTGGTTCGGCTGTAAAAGATATTTCGGCCAATGACCTGATTGAAGACATCAAAAAACTTGGTAAAAATGCCTATTTTATTGAAGACCGAGATAATTTTATTGATGCAGTTCGTTCCCATTTCACAGGCAATGATGTTTTACTATTGATGGGTGCTCGTGATCCGAGTTTGGAAGGGTTTGCTAAAGAAGTGTATGAAAAACTCTGAATCTCAGGATAAGTTATGAAATTAGGAGGTGCTTTAAATGTATTGCTAGAAGGATTCTTCTTGACCAAAATATAAAAAAATATAACACAACCCTTCCCCCTTCGGGTACTTCCCTTAAAAAGGGAAGATCATCGGGATAATAAATTTCGTAAATATAAGTAAGTGTATGGGGTAAATTATGCAATAAGAATAAAAAATTGAAATAATTAAACACAGTTCATTATATGTACAAAATCTTGCACTTCTTGTTGTCCCCTTGAAAAGGGGACGAGCGCAGCGGAGGGGTTAAAAATAAATAAATCAAATTTATGCCATGTCAGAATTCATAAACACTTTACCTGAAATGAAACCCTTCAGGCGAAAACTGCGGAAAAACATGACCGCTGCCGAAGTTGCATTATGGATGATGATAAAGAATAGACAGTTGAACGGTGAAAAGTTCTTGCGACAATTTAGTGTAGGTCATTTTATTGTTGATTTTTATTGTGCGAAGTATAAACTTGCAATCGAGCTAGATGGTGCGGGGCATTTTACCAACGATAGAAAAGAATATGATGCTAAACGAACCGAATATCTTAACACTGTAGGAGTTAGGGTGATACGATTCGAGAATTTTGAGGTGTTTGATTATCCCATGCAAGTGCTGGAGGAAATCAAAAATCATTTGAAGTGAAAAAATCAGTTGTTTGGTTTAATGGAAGAGGAGATTTCGATTGTAGAGTGACGTAGGATACTAGAAAGCCAAATTTATTTGCAAATAATTTATACAGTTTAATTTATATGATATATCGTTGTATTATAATAGTTTATGATTTTCTGCTTCAGATTATTTTTCTCTGAAAGAATCTACAAACTATCTACTTCCAATCATTTCCAGCACTTCTTGAATAGAAAAAACCGGTTTTTGACAAACTTTGTTGCGGCAAATATAAATAGCAGTTTTTCCTTCCACGTATTTACCTTTTAGAAGGGTTGAATTCTCATTTTTTGCTCCTCCCGATAGAATAGTATGGGGTAAATAATGTCTGTTCAGCTTTTTTCGGAAATTTTCACAATCTTTGCCAACAACGGTTATTTCGGCAGGTTCAACAGCCAATAATGCCATTAATATATCCCATTTGGCATAATAAACGCCCGATTGTAATGCTATTTCTTTTACATTAGTTGCCATAACCCGAGCCATTTCCACAAAATTCTGGCGGTAGAAATAATGTCCCAGCAGAAATAGGTTTTTAGCCATTTCGGAGTTCGATGCCGGAATCACATTGTCCGACAACTCCATTTTTCGGGCGATCAGTGCTTCATCTTTATCAGAAGTATAGTAAAACATACCACTCTGATTATCAAAGAAATGTTCAATAGTGTAGTTGCACAATCGAAATGCTTCATCCAACCATTTTTCGTTGAATGTAGCCTGATAGATCGAAATAAATGCTTTAATAGTAAATGCGTAATCGTCTAAAAATCCATGTATGGTCGCTTTTCCATTTTTAAAATTGCGATACAATTCACCATCGGCTTGTAATAGATTAGTGAGTATGAAATGGGCATTTTTTAACGCTGAATTTAAATATTTCTTGTCTTCTAACGCAAGAAAAGCATCGATATAACTATTGATCATCAAAGCATTCCACGAAGTAAGTATTTTGTCATCCAATGCCGGGCGAATACGTTTTGAACGCTCTTTCAATAATATCTTCTTTGCCGTTAACACGATTTTATTTAAATCTTTTTCCGAAATGGAATATTTCCGGGCAATGTCTTCCTCCTGAGTTGTAATGTGTAGAATGTTTTCGCCGAGTTCCCAATTTCCTGCTGATGTAACTGAGTAATAATCAGCAATTAGTTCTGCATTTTCGCCTAAACATTGTTTTAATTCATCCTGTTTCCAAACATAAAATTTACCTTCCACCTTTTCGCTGTCTGCATCCAACGAAGCGTAAAATGCACCTTCGGGCGAAGTCATTTCCCGCTCTATAAATTCTAAAGTTTCAGTTACAATTTGTTTATATACAGGGGTTTTCGTCTGTCGGTATGCGGTGGCATATATACTTATTAATTGCGCATTGTCATACAGCATTTTTTCAAAATGAGGGACTTTCCACACTGCATCTACCGAATAACGCGAAAAACCTCCACCAATCTGATCGTAAATGCCACCAAGTGCCATTTTATCTAATGTGAGAGTGACGGCTTTCAGTGCATCCGGATTATTTGTGAGGTGATAATAATGCAATAAAAACTGATAACCTACGGGTAATGGGAATTTTGGTGCCCGTTTATGTCCGCCCAAGCGGTAATCAATATCGTTTTTCCAATTATTGAAAATGGTATCAAGGTCGTTCAGACTGAAGTCTGTTATTTCAGTATTTTTGTAAATCTGTTCGCTGTTTTGGATTCCGGAAGTTAGTGATTGTGCCTGTTGTTCAGTCTTTTCCGGATTTATTTCCACAAAGTTTATAACTTGCGAAAGCATATCCATCCATTGTGTTTTCGGGAAATACGTACCACCATAAACCGGTCTTCCGTCGGGTAAGGCAATGCAATTTAATGGCCAACCTCCACTTCCTGAAATTAATTGCACAGCATTCATATACACCTGATCAATGTCCGGCCGCTCTTCTCTATCCACTTTTATGCACACAAAATTTTCATTCATAAAACCGGCAACCAGCTCATCTTCAAAACTTTCGTGTTCCATTACATGACACCAGTGACAGGCAGCGTAGCCAATGCTGATAATGATTAATTTGTTCTCATTCCGGGCTTTTTCCAATGCTTTTTTGCCCCACGGATGCCAATTAACGGGATTGTGTGCATGTTGCAATAAATATGGGCTGCTTTCGTGAATAAGTGAATTTGAATATTTATGTTGAGTCGGATTCATATCTGGATTTTTTGTTTGTCCTAAAACGGTTGAGCAGGTAAAAAGGTTTATAATGAAGGCAGAAATCGGCTTAAAACTGCCCCTAAATCTACCCCAAAATCTACCCCAAAATCCCCTAAAGGGGACTTGAAGCTAGTTTTGAATTACATATTTTCTTAATCATATTAATCAATTTGAGTTGAATAATAATTAAATAGCTCATTAAAATTTCTGTTTAGAAAAAGAACAGCCGATTACATTACTGCAACCGGCCGTTCAATTTAAATTAGCTTTTATAATTATTCAGCAACTTTTTCCACCCCAAATAAATTGTGCGGTTTAATACTGAGATTTGAATTTAAGAAATAACCAAAAAGAAAAATGAAAGCAATAAATGCCAAAACAATCAGCAATTGACTTTTTGAAGTTTTCTGAATTTCTTGTCGGTCTTTAATTTCGCACACTTCGCCGGGACAATATTGCGCTTTTTCTTTGTAAATAAGCGAATATACTTTACAACCGAGGCAAATGCCAAAAACTGACTCGAAGAACAAAAAGATGAGGCAAATAAGACAAATGATACCCGAAATTGGGCTATAGGTATTCATTATCACCATGAGTATAAACATGGTACTTGCCAAAACTAATCCGATAATCCACGAGAACTTTTTCTGTTTGGCTCCAACATATTCCGGTGTTTGATTGCCGACAATCAATCGACTGACAATTAATGAGGGTGCATATTTGGGACTGATAAATACCCGAATAATGAAATCTACGAGGAAAATGGTGATTCCGTATTTTATTGGTACAAAGTTGCCGGAATATATGATTTGCATCAACGAGATAAACACCATTAGAAAAAGCATTCCTGCCGCTGCTCTTATTTCACGTTCATTTAAAACGGGGATTTTATAGCCTGCTACTTCTTCTCCAAATTTGAATTTGTTCATTTGAATTTTAAATTTTGATTGTTAAGTTGATTGAACAAAAGTAAACTAAAAAAGTTTGTTTTATATGAAATTGTCACATAAAAAACAGCCGATTGCAATGCTGTATCTTGCTGCATATATTTTCTTTTCTTCAACCGAGGTCACAGGTGTTCCGATGCACACCTATTAAAACCCTTCAAATTCTTCATGAAATTTCTGGCAGTTAGAAAACTATACAAATAATT
>CAYNHC010000159.1:0-1700 GCA_964396705.1 uncultured Paludibacter sp. | reverse complement strand
AGTTTTCTTTTATTTATTGTTTGATTTCCTTTAAATAAATGATATATTTGCAATGAAATTTAATACAAATAATATGACAGCAATAGAATTGAAAACCATATTGATGCATCGAATAGCCGAAATAGAAGATATCTCTTTTTTAAAAGCCATTAAAACAATTCTTGATTCAAAAACACAGACGGAAATGCTATCTTTATCTGCAACACAAAGAGATGAAATAATAGCATCCAAAAAAGAAATAGAACAAGGATTATTTACTGTTCATACTGATCTTGACAAGGATATAAAGGAATGGCTGCACGAAAAATAATTTGGTCTAATCTTGCCAAAGTTAAACTTTATGATACCCTGAATTACTTTGCCGAAAGGAATAAAAGTAAAACTTATTCTGAAAAACTTTACAAAGGTTTAATAAGGAATTGCGATTACTAATCAAACAACCTAATTTGGGAATCAAAACAGAGATTGAATCTGTCAGAGGTTTAATCATTGGAGATTATATTTTGTTCTACGAAGTAAACAATGATTTTGTTATTATACTTACACTTTGGGATAGCAGACAAAATATCGAAAACTTAAGAATCAAATAGTTCATAAGAATAAAACAGCCAATCGCATTCCTGCAATCGGCTGTTTTATATTAACTATCAACTGTCAACTGTCAATTAATATTCATCCCAACTCTTAATCTTAATATCCTCAATATTCATGCTGCAAAACGCTGTGATAAAGGCAGAAGCCAAGCGTGCATTGGTAAGCAATGGAATGTTGAAGTCGATTGCCCCACGGCGTATAGCGTAGTCGTTTTTCAACTCGCGTTCGGTCGTGTTTTTAGGGATATTCACCACCAAATCAAACTGTTTGTTGGCCAACATATCTTTCACATTGAATTCTCCTTCTTCGTCAGGCCATTGAACCGCTGTTGCACTTACGCCATTTTCGGCAAGGAAGAGTTGTGTACCGCGTGTAGCGTATAATTCGTAGCCTTTTTTTTGCAACAAAGCACATGCGTCCGACAGTTCTACTTTCGATTTTGGTTCGCCCGACGAAATAAGAATGCGTTTCTTTGGGATACGGAAACCAACTGAAAGCAGCGATTTCAGAATTGCTTCTGAGAAATCGTCACCAATGCAACCAACTTCACCCGTCGAAGCCATATCCACACCCAACACAGGATCGGCCTGTTGTAAGCGGTGGAATGAGAACTGCGAAGCTTTGATACCTACATAATCGAGGTCGAACGCTGATTTTTCAGGTTTTTCAACCGGCAAGCCCAACATTACTTTGGTAGCCAGTTCGATAAAATTCAGTTTCAATACTTTCGATACAAATGGGAACGAGCGCGAAGAACGCAGGTTACATTCAATTACTTTGATATAGTTGTCTTTAGCGAGGAACTGAATGTTGAATGGTCCGGAGATATTCAATGATTTAGCAATTTCGCTGGCAATTTTCTTGATTCGACGAATGGTTTCCACATAAATTTTTTGTGGAGGGAATTGCGTTGTTGCGTCACCAGAGTGAACTCCGGCAAATTCAACGTGTTCTGAAATGGCGTAAACCAATACTTCACCGTCTTTAGCAACCGCATCAATTTCAATTTCCTTACAACGTTCCAGGAATTCTGAAATAACCACAGGATGTTTCTTAGAAACCTCAGTAGCTAGTTTCAGGAAGTTTTCCAATTGCGAAGCATCGTG
>CAYNHC010000158.1:0-8025 GCA_964396705.1 uncultured Paludibacter sp. | reverse complement strand
CGACAAGGCTAATATGAAGGCATTTAATCTGGCTTATTCTACTAACGAGTAAGAAGTACTCTCAGTTTTACATTTCTTTATTATACATTATTTCGATCACATGCTTATGTGGTGCTATTTTTTATTCAAAAAACTTCATTGTATTCTTTTGTAATTCGAAAATTCGGCTGTAATTTTTTAATTTAGAATAACAAAAACAAAAAAACATCCTTATGAAAACATTTTTATTGATAATATTTGCATTTTTCACAATGCATACATTCGGGCAGGCAAAACTGTCGCCTCAAGAAACTTTGCGATTACTTGAAGTGTCAAATAATATGTATTGCTATGTAATTAAAGATTTAATTGAATGCATGGGCACATTCGACCAAGCTAAATTCGACAATGCTTTATTGGACTTAAAAACTGTCAGGCAAAATTATGACAATATTGAAAAGAACGGTACATTGACCGGTTCTGGAGCTCAGATTTCTTTAGCAAGATCACGTTTTAATGCAAATAGATTTGGAGCACTTTCATTGTTTGTCAATGAAAAAGCATATAAAAACGATAAAAGAAGTAAAACTGTAAAATATAATGCAAAAAAAATGAAAATCCCCAAATCCCTTGCAAAACAGTTTAAGTCATTAGTATCAATGGAAGATAGGGTTTGTTACTAAATTCGTATTATTCCAAACTACCTGTTTAAATTTTATTGGTTTATTAAAAAATGTAATCAGTGTTAATCTCTTTATTCATTAAGATTAATGTATTTATTTATGAAAAAGCAATTTTATTTTCAATTTATATTGGCTGTTTTTGTTTTATCTTTCAATTCATGTGAAATTCCGGGTTTAAAGAATCCGACCGATTCGGCACAAGTTTTTAAGTGTAAAATCGGTTCGACAAATTACGATGCGACAGCCATTACTACCGAAGGAAACTATGCGTATGATAATGGTAAATCAATTCCTTTTGGAAAGGGGTTGAAGTCCAGCAATGGTGAATCAGCAGAACAGGGTGATATTCAGATAACATTATCTTTCGGATGTAACGACAGCTCCAAACTAACAGTTGGCAATCATCAGTATGTTGAAGAGTTAGTCAGAAAAACCGACAACCGTGGAAAAGCAACATTTACAGTGAAAATAAATGGTTACAACTACAATCCGGTAGTGGGTTCAGGTACAATTAACGTTTCGGAATTTTATTACTCGAAAGAAAATTACATGGGAGCCAAAGGAACCTTTAACAATATAAAGGTGAAAGGCTATAATGGTACTACAGAAGAAACGCTTACACTTACCGAAGGCGAATTCGATTATTATTTTATGCTTCTAAATTAGTGGTACTAAGTATTTTTCAAACATAAATTCAAAATCCTACTTAAAAATTAGAAAATAGTTTTATCTGCGGATTAATAATACATTGAATAGCAACATATTAACAAATATAAATTAATATGTTGCTATTTTACTGTCAAAATAAAAATCAATAATATATGAAACAAAGAGATTTATCTGTAATATTATTTTTTGTAGTACTCATTTTTTCAAATTGCACTAATCCAGAAAATCCACTTCGATTTACAAATGGGTCTGTAGTAAAATCTGAAACATACGCATTAAACGTAAAGGATACCGGCAATGTGCTGTTTGCAAAAAACGAAACTTTTTATTTAAATACTTTTTCTGATTCACTTAAAATTAAAACCGATACCATCAGTTATAACAAACCGGTAAAAGATGAAAGCGATTCCGTGTTTGGGGAAATTCATCAACAAGTAATAAATACCAGAAACAGGAATGTCACCGAAGTTTACAGTTTCATAAAAGGTGGTGTTTATTTACTTGGCTACAAAACAAGTAGTAATGAACCAAGCTTCACCCGGTTTGAAGATCCCTTAATTATTTTACCTGTTAGCGGTAAGTTGTCGGATTCAACTGTAACCGAAATGAAAACTCTTAACCGCAATGCTTCAACTGAAAAATTAGCCAGGCTAAAAGTAAAATCTATAGTCAAACTGATAAAAACCGGGAAAGCAGAAATTAATAACTTTACAGAAGATATTTATCTCTATGAATTGACAATAATACAAGACTTTTCAATGAGTTACGGTAACAATGGACTCATTATTCCTGATGCAATAATGCTGAATAGTACACTGTTGTATGGATCAAAATCAGGACTAATAGCAGAGTGGGGTTTGCGAAACAGAAAAAAAACAACCCAAACACCATCAGAAACACCAGAACAAGAAGCATATCTCGAATTAATTAAATATTACAAACTACAATAAATTTATTCATTATGAAAAAGAAATTTACAATTAAAGGAATTTTGATTGGGTTTATATTAATAACTGTTTTCCCAACAATGAAGTCACAAATAATTGTGCAAACCCTTATTGAAGAGAATCTGAGTGGTTCTACTAATTATGGTTTTTCTGTATCAGGTGCGGGTGATGTTAACAATGATGGATACGATGATGTGATAGTGGGTGCAAATAATTTTTACAATTCATCAGGGCGTGCATATATTTATTTAGGAGGAAGTGTTTTAAATGAAATTGCCGATATTATAATTACAGGCAAAAATCAAGCATCAAATATTGGAATTTCTGTATCGGGTGCCGGTGATGTAAACAACGATGGGTACGATGATGTGATTGTAGGTTGTCATGGCTTCAACACATACATTTATTACGGTGGCGCAAATATGGATGAAATAGCTGATGTTTCATTAATAGATGATGCAATGTCACCCAGCCCGGGTACAACAATCAACACCGGTTTTGGATACTCTGTTTCAAATGCAGGAGATGTAAATGGTGATGGTTTTGATGATGTTATTGTAGGGTCACCCTATTCTATCAATTCGAATATGAGCCGTGCATATATATTTCTTGGAGGTAGTAATATGGACGGCATTAGTGATAAAACCATATTTGCTGAAGCTGTAAATGATAATTTTGGGTTTTCTGTATCGGGTGCTGGAGATGTCAACAACGATGGTTTTGATGATGTTATTGTAGGTGCTTATAGAAACGACGGTTCAAAAGGAAAAGCATATCTTTATTTTGGAGGTAACACCATGGATGTTTCTGCTGATGTAATAATGGTTGGTGAATCGACAAGTAATTATTTTGGCTATTCTGTATCAGATGCTAAAGATGTAAATAATGATGGCTATGATGATGTGATTGTAGGAGCTAGTTATTATAATTCACGGCAAGGCAGATCATATGTTTATTTTGGAGGAAGTTCAATGAATAATACTGCGGATGTAATAATGACAGGAGAGGCTACAAATAATTATTTTGGAGGCTCAGTGTCATCTGCAGGAGATTTAAACAATGATGGATTTGATGATGTTGTTATCGGTTCTTATGGATATAGCTCGAATCAGGGACGTGCATATATTTACTATGGGAGCAGCAGTATGGATAATACAGTTGACCTTACATTAACAGGTGAGTTGATAAGTAATTATTTTGGCAGCGCAGTCTCAGGTGCAGGCGATGTAAACAATGATGGATTTGATGATATCTTTATTGGTGCATATGGTTATAATAATTCAAATGGAAGATCCTATATTTATCTCGGTGCAACTAATATGGATAATTCAATCGATGTAACTATGAACGGTGAAAAAATTAATAGTGAGTACGCCTATTCTGTTTCAGGTGCTGGTGATGTAAATAATGATGGTTACGATGATATTATAGTCGGATCTCGTGGATATAACAGATATCAGGGACGTGCATATATATATTTTGGCGGTAGTGTTTTTGATAATGTTGCCGATGTAATTATGACTGGTGGAGACGTAAATTATAATTTTGGAGGCTCTGTGGCCGCTGCCGGCGATATAAATAATGATGGATTTGACGATGTTATTGTTGGTTCGAGTTTATCCAAAGGAAGTGGGCGTGCACATATTTATTTTGGAGGAAATACTATGGATAATGTAGCAGATGTAACTATAATTGGTGAAACTTCGTTTGGTATAAGCGTATCTGGCGCAGGAGATGTTAATAATGATGGATTTGATGATGTAATTGTTGGGGCTAATCAATATAATAACTGGCAAGGAAGGGCATATTTGTTTTTAGGAGGTGTTACTATGGATAATATTGTTGATGTTACAATGACCGGTGTTGCTTCGATTAATGATTTTGGATCAACTGTCTCAGATGCCGGCGATGTAAACGGTGATGGTTATGATGATGTGATAGTTGGTATAAATAAAACGAACGGTAGTGCCGGATATGCATATATTTATTTTGGTGGTATTACCATGGATAATATTGCCGATAAAACGTTAAAAGGTACTGGAAATAGATCTGGTTGCTTTGTCTCAAACGCAGGAGATGTTAATAACGATGGATTTGATGATGTTATGACCGGAGATAGCTATATGAATGGTGATTATACAATATTCAGAGCCCGTGCCTATATTTATTTAGGTGGAACAAACATGGATAGCATTCCTGATGTTACAATGAGTAGTGATAATTCAAGTAACTTTTTTAATGTTTGTATTTCGTATTTAGGTGATATTAATAATGATGGTTTCTCAGATGTAGCTTTAGGTAATCCCGGGTTCAATAAAAAACAAGGTAGGGTTTATGTTTATTTTGGAGGCAATAATATGGATAGTATTCCTGATGGAGTGTTGACAGGTGAAGCAATAGAAAATTATTTTGGTATATCAATTTCAGATCTGGGTGATGTAAATAATGATGGATTTGATGATATAATAATTGGAGCACATGAATTTCTATATAATGGAAAAGCTTATTTATATATCTCAAACTCATCTTCTTTGACTACAAAAAATCAAAAGATAGATTTATTGTCATCTGATTTTAAAATATTCCAGGGAAATGACAGATTTATTTATGTGCAGTCTGAAAGCAAAAGTTTACTCGAAGGTGATATAACTGTATTGGATATGCAAGGTAAAAATTTATTTAAAACAAAAATCACCGGAACAAAAACCAAAATTGACAAAGTTTTTGCACCAGGTGTTTATGTGGTATCTGTCAACCAGAATGGATTACTCTTAAATAAGAAAATTTTTGTAAGTAGCTTCTGAAATTATCATAGTAAGTAATAATCGAGACTGTTCTAAGGAATGGTCTCGATATAAGTTCTTTCGAAAGGTGTGTCTATAATTTAATAAATTACCAATAAAAAAGATATCATTAAAACAGACAAATTAAAAAAATAAAATCAGGTTCAATCACATTTATCACAAAAGTTAACATGAAAACACTTATTAAAACTTTCTTTTTCCTGTTCGCTTTATTAAGTATGTCGCAGGAAGTCTTTTCATTTGAGTATTTCATTAGTTTTACGGGCTCCGGTGGAAGCACTTCGGTCGAGTCGGTAATTGCCCGCAACATTTCCAAGGGTACGCAAGTTACAGTACCAGCAGGTTTTCAACTTCGCCTGTTCGATGTTTGGACAGAAGTTCAACCTTTATTGAATGAAGCTGAAAGTATAAAAGTATTTCCAAATCCGGTGGTAGATAAAGCTACTTTATCAGTATTTTCTTCAAAAGCAAATCAAGGATTAGTTTATATTTATACTGTCGATGGTAAACTAATACTAGCCGAAAGGTTAAATTTAAATGAGGGTGTCAGTTCATTTGAGATTTCTTTGCCTGCCGGTATCTATTTTATCAAAGTTGATAGTAAAGATTTTAAACGTGAATTAAAAGCCATTAGCGTTTCTTTAATTCATTCAGAACCAACAATCAGTTTTACTGATCAAACAAGAGTTGCTCCAATTCAGAAGGCAAAAAATGAAGTAGTAAATTTACAATACTCACCTGGAGATCAAATACTTTACAAAGGCATTTCAGGCAATTTCAGCACTATTGTAACCGATATTCCAACGGCTACAAAAACTGTTAATTTTGAATTTGTTGAATGTAGGGATGGTGAAGGAAATAACTATACCGTAGTGAAAATTGGTTCGCAAACCTGGATGGCAGAAAATCTGAAAACGACAAAATATAACGATGGAACGTCAATACCTTTGGTCACAAATAATTCATCATGGGGAACACAAACAAATCCTGCATATTGCTGGTACAATAACGATCCAATAAATTATAAAGACCGTTATGGCGCATTATACAACTGGCATGCAGTGAATACAGGTAAATTAGCTCCTACTGGTTGGCGTGTACCATCTGATGCGGACTGGATTGCTCTTAATACTTTTTTAATGGCAGAAAAGGGATTGACTTATGACCCGAATAGTGTAAACAATTCTAACGCAAAATCTCTTGCAATTGATACACTTTGGAGAAATAGTGCTAATGCAGAAGCTGCCGGTTTTAATATGACAAAAAATAATTCATCAGGCTTTAGTGCTTATGGTGCTGGATATCGTTCAAATACAAACGGGATATGTGGTTATATGGGAGAATATGCTTATTGGTGGTGTACCGATGCATATAGTACAACTAATGCATGGCGACTTCAATTCGGTTATAACGATGCTTATGTAAGCAGAAGTAAAGGAAGTGTAAAAAGTATTGGGCACTCGGTAAGGTGTGTGAAAGACTAGTAATTTAAAAATTATAAATATGAAAAAACTATTTTTTATTTGTGTTTCGATACTCATTGGAATACAACTTTCTGCTCAAGCTCCTGATTTTGATGGTTATGGTACGCTCGGTTTTAATGCCGGATATGCTCGGGGAGCTCAAAATGGTCCTACGCTGGGAGTGGTACATACTTCTGTTACATATTCAATTGTTATGTTCGAAGGCTCTGCTTCAAGACTTGCTTTATTTAAAAAGTACAATGGAAAATATGAAATTAACGCAACAGAATTATTGATGTGTGATATTGGTTTTGGGCATAAAATCACAGATTATTTTTATTTGGGTTTTTCGCCATTTTCCATCAACTGGACACATAGTGCCGATTACGGATTTAGTGTTATTGGAAAGGCAAAATTATTTGATACATTAATATTAGAAGGTAAACTTCTACTTAAATCTTATACAAAAAGCGATGTCCCGATGCTCAGGAATAATTCATATTTAGGAGCACATTTTTGGTTTGAAGATGATTTTGGAATTGGTTTAAGATACAATTGTTATAACGATGTTACGAATTACAGTGTGATGTTTTCGTGGAATTTTTTGTAATATGTAAATGTATTTTTAATCATTTAATATAAGATTAAAGACAAAATTTACTTTTGAACTAAAAATTTACATTTACTTTGTTTTTAAGCCAAAAAGGGATATTGCATTCTGTTGCATATCCCTTTTTAATTTCAGACTTCCTTTCTGCAATCATTTTCTCCCACATTGAACGTTTATTAAACTGTCTGTATGCCTATTTTATGTATTTTTAGAAACTATTTTTTTTCTAAAAATCTTTTATCCATGAACCATAAAATACGTCACCGTTTTTTTGCAATATCATTATTTCTTTTGATGTTTTTTCAGACTTCTGCTCAAATTTCTACTTCGGAGCGCTATTACACCCTGCAAATGCATACTTTGTCTGGTAAAGTAATTGGTAATACCTCTTACAACGAAGCAGTTCTCAATATTCCATCCGGCATTAAAGCACAACTTTTCAGGTTTGTTCCTGTGACAGGTAAAACCAATACTTACAATATACGTAACGAAGATGGATATTACCTTATAAACAGTGTTGATTTGTTGCAACTTACCGAATATTCAAAAACTTCTGAGGGTGCTTATGGGGAGTGGTTGGTGGAGGGAAGTGGATTGGCTTCTTTGCGTTTTAAATCAAGTACAAGTGGCTACCTTGCCACTGAAAATATTAATATTGGAACATTGCTATTGTGTAATAAAACCGCTAACGATGCCAATGGACTTTTCAAATTAGTGCCCGAAAGTGGTATGTTGCAAAATAATCTGTTTGATCCGGGTTTTGAAAATGCAGTGGTGGAAGGCACGCCATTGGGTGTGTGGATTAATAATGGTAATAAATTACTCGGTAACGACAATGCTTCTACTCAAATTTACCGTTCACGTGTTATA
>CAYNHC010000157.1:0-8039 GCA_964396705.1 uncultured Paludibacter sp. | reverse complement strand
TTTCTCTTTTAATTAAGGTACATCCGATAGGACGAGAGAGTTCAAAAAAAATAAGGCATTCAAAACCTTGATAAAGAAAGCGACCCTGTATTACTACAAGGCCGCTTTAAATGTTTTCACAACGGAATAATCCTTATTGTGATTTGCTTCAAAAATTGTTCTGCAAATATATTACATAAAAATTAAAATGCAAATTTTTTGTAAATAAAATTATATTTTTTAATTTTAGAGCCTATTAAAATAACTTTAAAAAAACTATGTATTATGAAAAAAATCTTAGGACTGGATTTAGGAACAACCAGCATTGGTTGGGCTTATGTAATTGAAGGAGAAAACCAAAATGAATCTGAAATAAAACAGATTGGTGTTCGCGTAAATCCTTTGACTGTAGATGAACAAACTAACTTTGAAAAAGGAAAACCGCTTTCTACAAATGCTGACCGTACCCTTAAGCGAGGAGCAAGGCGAACTTTAGATCGTTATCAACTACGTAGAGAAAATTTGATAGATGTTCTTACAAAAGCAGATATCATAAATACCGCAACTAAACTTAACGAAGATGGAAAGCATACTACTTTTCAAACTTGGGAGTTAAGAGCTAAAGCAGCAAAACAATGTATTGAGCTAAACGAATTCGCAAGAGTGCTTCTTGCAATAAATAAAAAACGTGGTTATAAAAGCAGCCGCAAAGCAAAAAACGAAGATGATGGTCAGGCTATTGACGGGATGGGAATTGCAAAAAGACTCTATGAAGAAAACCTTACTCCCGGACAATATGTTTTTCAATCTATGCAAAGTGGAAAAAAAGCTGTTCCTGATTTTTATCGTTCCGATTTGCAAAATGAGTTTGATAAAGTGTGGAATTTTCAAAAACAGTTTTATTCTGAAATTCTTACAGATGAATTTTACAAAGAATTGAAAGGGAAAGGACAAAGAGCTACCTCTGCTATGTTTTGGAATAAGTATAATTTCAATACAGCCGACATAAAAGGCTTGGAAGATAGCCTCAAAGATATAAATACAATAAAATTTGATGCACGTACCCAAAAGAAATTACAGGCTTACAAATGGCGTAGCGATGCGGTATCAAAACAATTGGACAAAGAACAAGTTGCTTATGTATTAACTGAAATAAATAACAATCTCAATAATTCAAGTGGATATTTGGGCGCAATTTCAGACAGAAGTAAGGAATTGTATTTTAATCAACTGACCGTTGGGCAATATCTATATAATCAATTATTGGAAAATCGTCACACTTTGCTTAAAAATCAAGTGTTTTATCGTCAGGATTATATGGATGAGTTTGAAAAAATCTGGACAACACAAGCCCAATTTCATCCCGAACTGACAGAAAAACTCAAAGAAGAAGTTCGAGACATTGTTATTTTCTATCAACGCAAACTTAAATCTCAAAAGAATCTAATCAGTTTTTGTGAGTTAGAAAATAAAGTTGTGGAATTTAAAGAACCAGTAATTTGTTTATCAAAAAGTCCGTTTATAAATTTTCAGAAAAGAAAAATTAATGTATTGGATAAAGATGGTAGGAAAATAGAAATTGAAGAACAAGCCAAAGATTTCTTTATCAAATCTGTCAAAAAAGAAGATAGTATTAAGATTGACGAATTTAAAAAGATTTTAGGTATATCTCAAGACGTAAAATTACACTATAAGATAGAACAAAGAGTTGCTCCAAAATCCTCCCCACTGTTTCAGGAGTTCAAAATATGGCAAAACCTAAATAATGTTCTGATTAAAAAAGTAGGAAGTAAAAAAAGAACCGTAAAAAAAGATAATCAGGCATCGTTATTTGAAGAAGAAAAGGAAATCTTTGAACTGAACTTAGATGCCAAACAAGATATATTCGACGAACTGAATATAAAAGGCAATCTTACTTCTAAAGCCGTAATTGAATTATTGGGCCACAAACCACAGGATTGGCAAATTAACTATAGTCAATTGGAAGGCAATCGTACCAATCAGGCTTTATATAATGCTTATCTGAAGATATTGGAAATTGAGGGCTATAATGAAGACTTATTTAAGCTATCTGATGCCGACGAAATCAATGTAAAAGATTTAAAAACACCTGCTTCCGAAATCAAAGATATGGTAAAATCTATTTTCGAGGTATTAGGTATAAATACTGCAATTCTAGAATTTGATGCAGAACTGGAGGGGAAAGAGTTTGAAAATCAGGCTACTTATCAACTATGGCATCTATTGTACTCGGCAGAAGATGATACTAAGAAATATAACGAAGAAGATAAACTGCTGTATGGCAATGAAAATATTGGACTAAAGAAACATCTCTGTTCGAAATTTGGCTTTAAACCTGAGCATGCTAAAATCTTAGCCAACATAACCTTTCAGGATGATTATGGCAATCTTTCTACCAAAGCAATGCGTAAAATTTATACCTATATCAAAGAAAATAAATACAGCGAAGCTTGTGGATTAGCCGGTTATCGCCATTCCAAACATTCGCTTACCAAAGAAGAAATTGAAGATCGTGAATTGAAACCCAAATTAGAGTCGCTAAGAAAGAACAGTTTGCGTAATCCTGTAGTTGAAAAAATACTGAATCAAATGGTCAATGTGGTAAACACGCTCATTGATAAGGAAAATAAACTACTACAGGAACAAGGTAAAGAACCCAATTTTCACTTTGATGAAATAAGGATTGAATTAGCTCGCGAACTAAAGAAGAATGCTAAGGAAAGAGCTGAACTTACTACGAATATCAATGAGGCAAAATCAAAACACGAAAAAGTCTATAAACTTTTACAGGCTGAATTTGGATTAAAAAATCCAACACGAAACGACATTATTCGTTACAAATTGTACGAAGAATTGAAAAATAACGGATACCACGATTTATATACAAACAAATACATCCCAAGAGAAATTTTATTTAGCAAACAAATTGATATTGAGCATATCATCCCTCAATCAAAGATGTTTGATGACAGTTTTTCCAATAAAACCGTAGTGTATCGCGAAACCAACTTAGATAAGGGAGATAAGACAGCATTTGATTATATTGAAGGTAAATTTGGCGAAGACGCATTGAATGCATTTCAAGAAAGAGTTGAAAGTCTTTTCGAATTAGGTAAGAAAAACAAGGAAGAAGGCATTTCAAAAGCAAAATATCTGAAATTATTAAAAAAAGAATCTGAAATAGGAGATGGATTTATAGATAGAGATTTGAGAGATAGCCAATATATAGCAAAAAAGGCAAAAGAAATGCTGTTTGAGATTACTCGTGCAGTGGTTTCAACTTCAGGGCAAATTACCGACCGCTTGCGCGAAGACTGGGGCTTAATAAATGTAATGAAAGAACTCAATCTACCCAAATATCGAGCGTTGGATTTAACCGAAATGGAAGAAAGAAAATTTGGGCAGAAAGTAGAAGTGATTAAAGACTGGACTAAACGTAACGATCACCGTCATCATGCAATGGATGCTTTGACTGTGGCATTTACCAAGCACAATCATATTCAGTATTTAAATTATCTCAATGCCCGCAAAAACGAAAAGCACAAACTACACAATAACATTATTGGTATTGAAGCTACCGAAACCGAGGTGAGAGCTGATGATAATGGCGATAAAAAAAGAGTATTCAAGGAGCCGATTGCTAATTTCCGTCAAATTGCAAAAGAGCACTTAGAAAACGTGATTATCTCACATAAAGCTAAGAACAAAGTAGTAACTAAAAACAAGAATAAAATTTCGGGTAAAGAAAAGCCACAAGAAGTGCTAACTCCACGTGGTCAGCTTCACAAAGAAACTGTTTATGGCAGATACCAGTACTACGAACAAAAGGAAGAAAAGATTGGTGCTAAATTTGATAAAACAACGATTGATAAAGTTGTTAATCCATTATATAGAAGATTATTACTCCAACGTTTGAATGACAATGGTAATGACCCTAAAAAGGCATTTACCGGGAAAAATGCTTTAGACAAAAATCCGATTTATCTGAGTGAAGAAAAATCAGATAAACTGCCTGAAAAAATAAAATTAGTGTGGTTTGAGGAAGATTTTTCTATTCGGAAAGATGTTACGCCCGATAATTTTAAAGACCAAAAATCAATAGATAAAATTATTGATTGTGGTGTTAAAAGAATTATGGAAACGCGTTTAATAGAATTTGGCGGTGATGCTAATAAGGCATTCTCGGATTTAGATAAAAATCCTATCTGGCTCAACAAGGAAAAAGGAATTTCTATAAAACGAGTAACAATTAGTGGCGTAAAAAACGCAGAGGCTTTGCATTATAAAAAAGATCATTATGGGAATCCGATTTTAAATAAAGAAGGTAATAAAATACCTGCAGATTTTGTCAGTACAGGCAATAATCACCATGTAGCTATTTACAGAGATGAAAATGGAAACCTGCAAGATAATGTGGTTTCATTATTTGAAGCCGTTGCAAGGGTGAATTTGGAATTACCGATTATTGATAAAACCTTTAACCAGAATTTAGGGTGGCAGTTTTTATTTTCAATGAAACAAAACGAATTTTTTGTTTTCCCTAATGAAAAGTCTGGTTTTAATCCTGCAGAGATCGATTTACTTGATCCTAAAAATAAAAAAGAAATTAGCCCAAATTTGTTTAGGGTGCAGAAATTTTCAAAAGTCACTTATGGTAATTCTGCAGTAAGAGAATATGTTTTTAGACATCATTTGGAAACAAATGTTGATGAGAAAAAAGAATTGAAGGAGTTAGCCTTTAAAAACATCAAGAGTTTAGGTTATTTTGAAGGAATAATAAAAGTCCGCACCAATCATTTAGGGGATATTGTGGGCGTAGGTGAGTATTAATGAACTTCATTTAATGCCTACATTTTAAAAAAGACGTATCAAATTAAGAATCGACCATCTTGGCAGCATCTCAATATAAATTAACAAATCATTCAAGTAAAACTAATTCAAACATCAAAAGAAATTAGCAAAATAGTCGGGAGAAAATATGAATAGCATATATAATACAACAAACATAGGATATATATGACAATTAAACTAACATATATATGCTATAAGTCATAAAATATATATGTCAATGGTAATATATCTTTAAGAATCATGTAAATTTAACTGACGTAAGAACTAAATCATCAGGAAGAAAAGGATAAAACAATGAGTATAAAATATAAAATGATTCATCGGGGCGACTACCTGAACCCTGATGAGAAGAAAAAAACAGGTTATTATCCACAGGTAATCCGATCGAGAACAGTGAATTTGGAAGAAATGGCTACAACCATTGCTAAAGGAAAGCGGTTACAGGCATTTGAAATAAAAAGTACCCTTGAGTTGCTTATGGCATGCATCGAGGATGAACTTTTGGATGGTAATAGTGTATGTTTGGATGGGTTTGGCACTTTCTCGCTCACAGCACAATGCAACCGACGGGTGAATGACCCGAAGGAAATACGGGCTGAATCTATTGAAGTGAAGCGGGTCACTTTTACGCCGTCGTTGCCACTCCGAAAACGGTTGAAAAATGCGAAGTTTGTAAGAGCTGTAGAGTAAAAACAAGTCGGGGTGCGACTATAAGTCGCACCCCGACTAACAGAATAAAACATAAATATTTTAATACCAAACTCACTATGCTATTCGAAAAGGATTATATCTATCACATATACAATCAGGGTAACAACAGACAAAATATTTTCTTTGGCAAAGAAAATTACATGTATTTTCTTCGGAAGATGAAAGAATTCATTTTGCCGTACGCCGATATAATGGCATGGTGCTTAATGCCCAATCATTTTCACTGGATGGTTTATATGAGAGAAACAGCCATTAGCATCGACACTGATAATTTTGATAGTCGGGGCGCGACTTTAAGTCGCACTCCGACTCGCACTCCGACTCAGGTAACTTTCAACAAATCTATTGGAATTTTATTAGCTTCATACACAAGGGCAATCAATAAACAGGAAAATACAACCGGTTCGCTTTTCAGAGATAAAACGAAAGCAGAATGTCTGACACAAATGAATGGTATCACACCATCGTTTTACAATACAAGCTCCGGAGCCAGCATCTTTATTCCAAATCATGAAAAAGAATATTCACAGGTATGTTTTAATTATATCCATCAAAACCCGGTGAAAGCAGGATTAGTAAAAGAAGCAGAAGACTGGGAATTTTCTTCCTTTCAGGATATTTGTGGTTTGAGAAATGGAAAATTGATTAATAGAGATAGAATTAGCGAATTCGGATTAAAGCTCTAACTTGTTTTCTTAGTCGGGGCACAACTTACAGTCGCACTCCGACTGAGGTAACTCCGACTAATAAATACTTTATATTATGATTAAACGCACGCTTTATTTTAGTAATCCGGCTTATTTGAGCCTTCGGAATGCACAGTTGGTGATTCATTTGCCTGATGCCAATGGCATGGACGACCGGACAGGAAACAATACCTTTCCGATAGAAGATATTGGCGTGGTAATGCTGGATCACAAACAAATTACCATCACACACGGATTATTAGAAGCTTTACTGTCCAATAATTCGGCAGTTATTACCTGCGATAGCAGCCGTATGCCTGTAGGGTTGCTCCTTCCGCTGAGTGGAAATACTGTACAAAGCGAGCGTTTTCAGGCTCAGATCGATGCCTCGCTCCCACTCCAAAAACAACTCTGGCAACAAACCATTCAGGCAAAAATCAGTAATCAGGCATGGGTACTCAAGAATATGCGTGGTGAAGTAGTGAAAAATATGCTTTCATGGGCTGATGATGTTAAAAGTGGCGACAGTGATAATCTGGAAGCCCGGGCAGCTGCATATTATTGGGCGAATATGTTTCCTTTTATTCCTGATTTTCGTCGTGGACGCGAAGGCGTTCCGCCCAATAATCTACTGAATTACGGTTATGCTATACTTCGGGCTATTGTGGCACGTTCGTTGGTTGGAAGCGGTTTACTTCCTACCCTGGGCATTCATCATCATAACCGATACAATGCCTATTGTTTGGCCGACGATATTATGGAACCTTACCGTCCGTTTGTGGACAAGCTGGTGGTGGAATTGGTTCACGAAGAAATGGAAAGTGGAAATAATCCCGATAAAATTGAATTGAATAAGAAAGTAAAATCGGGCTTACTGAACATTCCGGTATTGGATGTGAAAATTAACGGACAACGCAGTCCGCTTATGGTAGCCGCCGGAATAACAACAGCTAGTTTAGCAAAATGTTATCAAGGCGATATACGCAAAATTGCTTATCCCGAATTCGGATAAGCAATTTCGCAAACAGTCGGGGCGCGACTACAAGTCGCACTCCTACTCAGGTAACTTTTAGTTGCACTCCTACTTATACAAAAGATGGAACGTTTTAGCGAATACCGAATTATGTGGGTACTGGTATTTTTCGATTTGCCAACCGAAACCAAAAAGGAGAAGAAGGCATATACCGATTTTCGCAAAAAATTGGTAACCGATGGCTTTACCATGTTCCAGTTCTCCATTTATCTGCGTCACTGTCCGAGTAAAGAAAACGCCGAAGTACATGTAAAACGGGTAAAATCGTTCCTGCCCGAAGCCGGACAAGTAGGAGTATTATGTATTACCGATAAACAATTCGGGCAAATGGAACTTTTTCAGGGCAAAAAAGAAAAAGAAGTATCAACACCCTACCAACAACTGGAATTATTCTAATTTTTTAGTCGGGGCGCGACTCATAGTCGCACTCCGACTAAAAAAGAACCACAAACAAAAATCCCGCTGCAAGAGCGGGATTCTGTTTGAATAAACAACTTAATTTTCATTCCTGAATGTTGAGATAAATCGCTGACTGATTACGCGTTACATATGTCGTGTTGTTTATCAAGTCAAAGATACAATTTTTTGAAAGCAAATCACAACATATCCACTAATTGACTTTGTACGCTTGACGTTGTTTATCAAGTCAAAGATACAATTTTTTGAAAGCAAATCACAACGACTTATGAGCGTTTAATTGCTCAACTTGGTTGTTTATCAAGTCAAAGATACAATTTTTTGAAAGCAAATCACAACTA